>JAYUHT010000422.1:0-10633 GCA_043766725.1 Burkholderiales bacterium
TGCGCTACCGCGGCCGCGAGATCACCCACCAAGACATCGGCATGCGCTTGCTGGAACGCATCCGCGATGAGTTGGCCGATGTGTCCGTGGTGGAAAACATGCCGCGCCTGGAAGGGCGCCAAATGGTGATGGTGCTGGCACCGAAGAAGAAGTCTTGAATTGAGCTGAATAGAGTTGATGGCGTGCGCGGTTTGGTCGCTGCGCACTGCCCAAGAAGCCGCTGCAAGGCCAACAAGTACCCGGCGCGTTGCCGGGTCGCCTGCAGGGGTCAGTTAAAAGGAGCAGTTATGCCCAAGATGAAGACCAAGAAGAGCGCTGCCAAGCGCTTTCGCGTCCGCCCCGGTGGCACCGTCAAGCGCGGTGCGGCCTACAAGCGGCACATCCTGACCAAGAAGTCCACCACGCGCAAGCGCCATCTGCGTGGGGTCAAGGAAGTGCATGAATCCAACCTGGGCAGCGTCGCACGCATGCTGCCCTCGGCTGGCCTGTAAGCCGCCACACTGACACAGGAGAACTGATATGCCTCGCGTCAAACGTGGTGTCACGGCACACGCCCGCCACAAGAAGATCCTCGCCCTGGCCAAGGGCTACCGCGGCCGCCGCAAGAACGTCTTTCGCATCGCCAAACAGGCGGTGATGAAGGCCGGGCAATATGCCTACCGCGACCGCCGCACACGCAAGCGCGTGTTCCGCCAGCTCTGGATTGCGCGCATCAACGCCGCCGCGCGCGAACTCGGCCTGACCTACAGCCGCTTCATGGCGGGCATGAAAAAAGCCTCGATCGAGATCGACCGCAAGGTGCTGGCCGAACTCGCTGTCAACGACCCGGCGGCCTTTGGCAGCATCGTTGCCAAGGTGAAAGCCCAACTGAGCTGACTCAGCCCGGCGCGGGCAGCACTTGCCTGCACCGCTGCCAGCCACGCAAGGCCGTCACCTCGGGACGGCCTTGCTTTTTTTTTGACGCCACCATGAATGATCTTGAGCTCATCGTGCGGCACGCACAGGCTGACTTCGAAGCCGCCAGCACGCCCGCCGATCTTGAAAACGCCAAGGCACGGTACCTGGGCAAGGCCGGGCAAGTGACCGAGTTGCTCAAAGGCTTGGCCAAACTCGACGCCGCCGAAAAGAAGACCCGCGGCGCGCAAATCAACGCCATCAAGCAGAGCATTGAGCAGGCCTTGCAAACGCGCCGCGCGGCCTTGGCTGAGGCCGAACTGGCCCAGCAACTGGCGGCGCAAGCGCTCGACGTGACGTTGCCCGGCAGGCGCCGAGGTGCAGGCGGCCTGCACCCGGTGTCACGCACGCTGGAACGCATTGAAGCGATCTTCGGCTCGATGGGTTTCGATGTGGCCGATGGCCCCGAGATCGAGACCGACTGGTACAGCTTCACGGCGCTGAACAACCCCGAGAACCACCCCGCGCGGTCGATGCAGGACACGTTCTACGTTGACCTGAAAGACGCTGAAGGTCGCTGGCTGAACCTGCGCCCGCACACATCGCCGATGCAGATTCGCTATGCGTGTGCCCATGCCCGCAAGTTCGCCGGGGCAAAGCACATGCCCGAGATTCGCGTCATCGCCCCGGGCCGCACCTACCGCGTGGACAGTGATGCCACGCATTCGCCCATGTTCCACCAGTGCGACGGCCTGTGGATCGGCGAAGACGTGAGCTTCAAAGACCTGAAGGTCGTGTTCACCGATTTTCTGCACCAGTTCTTCGAAACCGACGAGCTTGCAGTGCGCTTCCGCCCATCATTCTTTCCCTTCACCGAGCCCTCGGCCGAGATCGACATTGCTTTTGCCAGCGGGCCGCTCAAGGGCCGTTGGCTGGAGGTGGCAGGTTCCGGCCAAGTGCACCCTAACGTTGTGCGCAACTTTGGCCTCGACCCCGAGCGCCACATCGGTTTCGCCTTCGGCATGGGGCCGGACCGGCTGGCCATGTTGCGCTATGGCGTGAATGACTTACGCCTGTTCTTTGACGGCGACTTGCGCTTCCTGTCGCAGTTTTCTTGAGCCGAGGCCCTGATGCAATTTCCTGAGTCCTGGTTGCGCGAGTTCTGCAACCCGCCCCTGAGCAGCGCGCAGCTCGCCGAACTGCTCACCATGTCCGGCTTCGAAGTTGAAGAAGCCCGCGCGGCGGCGCCGGCGTTTGCCGGCATCGTGGTGGCCGAGATCATTGAAGCCGTGCAGCACCCCAACGCCGACCGCCTGCGCGTGTGCCGGGTCAACGCCGGCTCGCACAGCCCTGCGGGGCCGCTGCAAATTGTTTGCGGCGCACCCAATGCGCGGGTGGGCATCAAAGTGCCGCTGGCCCTGGTGGGTGCCAGCCTGCCGGGCGATGAAGACGGCCAGGTGTTGACGATCAGCGCCGGCCTGTTGCGCGGCGTTGAAAGCCAGGGCATGTTGTGCTCGGCGCGCGAGCTGAAGCTGTCTGACGAACATGCCGGGCTGATGGAGTTGGCCGCGGATGCGCCGGTGGGTGCGCCGCTGCGCGAGCTGCTGGCGCTGGATGACACGCTGCTCAGGTTGAAACTCACGCCGAACCTGGGCCATGCCCTGAGCGTGTACGGCGTGGCGCGCGAAGTGTCGGCGTTGACGGGCGCGGCGCTGAATGTGCCGGCCCTGGCACCGGTGGCCGCCACGCATGACCGGCGATTGAGCGTTGATGTGCAAGCGGCCGAGCTGTGCGGCCGC
This sequence comes from Burkholderiales bacterium, assembly GCA_043766725.1. GTDB lineage: Bacteria > Pseudomonadota > Gammaproteobacteria > Burkholderiales > Burkholderiaceae_C > Rubrivivax. The sequence continues at coordinate 2,694 of JAYUHT010000422.1, forward strand.
TTCAGTGGCAGAGTGATTTTGAACGTTAACCCGCAAGCGCTGTCGCCACCTTGGCTGATGCAGCGCCTGGCCCATTGCGGCCAGCGTTCGGTGAGCGCCTTGGTCGACATCTCGAACTATGTGATGTTCGAGACCGGCCAGCCCACGCACATCTTCGACCTGGACAAGATCCACGGCGGCCTGGTCGTGCGTTGGGCGCGCAGCGGCGAGCAACTGGAATTGCTCAACGGCCAGACCGTGCCGTTGGATCCAACCATCGGCGTGATCGCCGACGAGCACGCGGTGGAGTCGCTGGCCGGCATCATGGGCGGCGCCGCCACGTCGGTGAGTGACGCCACGCGCAACATCTACGTTGAGGCCGCGTTCTGGTGGCCCGACAGCGTAGCCGGGCGCTCGCGGCGGCTGAACTTCAGCACCGACGCCGGCCACCGCTTCGAGCGCGGCGTCGACCCCGCCGCCACGGCCGCGCGCATCGAACGCATCACGCAATTGATCATGCAAGTCTGTGGCGGCGAGCCCGGGCCGCTTGACGACCAGACGCTGAACCTGCCGCGCTGCGAGCCGGTGCGCTTGCGCGTGGCCCGTGCGGCCAAGGTGCTGGGCATGCCCGTCAGTGAAGCGCAGTGCGCGCATGTCTTCAGCGCGTTGGGTTTTGAGCACACCTGCGCCGACGGCGTTTTCGTCGTCACACCGCCCACTTGGCGCTTTGACCTGCGCATTGAAGAAGACTTGATCGAAGAAGTGGCGCGCGTTGTTGGCTACCAGGCGCTGCCGACCGCGGCGCCGCGCGCGCCAGTGACGGCGCGGCCCCAAACCGAAGCTCGGCGCAGTGCGCATGCGGTGCGCCACGGCCTGGCCGCGCTGGGCTACCAGGAAACCATCAACTACAGCTTTGTTGAAGAGCGCTGGGAGCGTGAGCTGGCGGGCAATGCGGCGCCTGTCAAGGTGCTCAACCCGATAGCCGCGCCGCTGGCGGTGATGCGTTCAAGCATGCTGGGCGGTTTGGTGGCGGTGCTGCGCTTCAACCTGGCGCGCAAGGCCAGCCGGGTGCGCGTGTTCGAGATCGGCCGCGTCTTTCAACCCGATGCTGGTGTGTCGAATGGCGACGGTAGCGTCGCCGGTGTGGCACAGCCCGGCCGCGTGGCGGCCCTGGCCTGCGGCCCGGTGGAGATCACCCAATGGGGTCTGGCGCAAAGGCGCGCCGATTTCTTTGATGCGAAAGGCGATGTTGAAGCCCTGCTGGCCCCGGCGGCGGTGCGCTTTGTGCCGGATGCGCACCCCGCGTTTCACCCCGGCCGCTGTGCCCGGGTCGAGCTGGACGGCCAGGCCATTGGCCATGTCGGTGAATTCCACCCTCGCTGGGCGCAGGCCTACGAGCTACCCGAAGGCGTTTGCGCGTTCGAGCTGGATTTGCAGGCCGTGCAACGCCGCACGCTGCCGCAGGCCAAGGCGATCGCTCGGCAGTTGCCCGTGCAGCGCGACCTGGCCTTGGTGGTGGCCGCATTGGTGACCGCGGATCAGATAGTTGCCACACTGCGCGCCGACCCCCAAGCGTTGATCAAGTCTGCCGTGCTGTTCGACGTGTACCGGCCTGCGGTCAACAACGCTGACTTCGCCCCTGGCGAACGCAGCCTGGCGATTCGTCTGGAACTGCTCGATGAGGTGGCGCCGTTGACGGAAGAGCGCATCGAAGCGGCGATTGCCCGAGCCGTTACACGTGTATCGCTCGCGCACCAAGCGCGCTTGCGGGCATAGTTGGCCCGCCCACTTGGCGCGAGCCTGTCCCGACCCACCACTAGCGACTGCCATGTCCCCCACCCGAGTCATCCTGCCCAGCATTGAGACGCCCACTTTGACCAAAGCTGACTTGGCTGAACTCTTGTTCGAGCGCCTGGGCCTGAACAAGCGTGAGTCGAAGGACATGGTTGAAGCCTTCTTCGAAAACATACACACCACGCTGATGGTGGGCGAAGAAGTGAAGTTGTCGGGGTTTGGCAACTTCAACATTCGGCGCAAGGCACCGCGGCCGGGCCGCAACCCACGCACCGGCGAGACGATTCCGATCAACGCGCGCAACGTGGTCACTTTTCACGCTAGCCACAAACTCAAGGGCATCGTGCAAGGCGAAACGCAGATAAGTGAAGACTTCGAGTAAAGTCTTCACGTTCTCGCAGAAAGACATGATTTCCATAGGAAAAGAGCTTCCACCCATACCCGCCAAGCGCTACTTCACCATCGGCGAAGTGAGTGAACTTTGCGGCGTGAAGCCCTATGTGCTGCGCTACTGGGAACAGGAATTCACCCAGCTCAAGCCGATGAAGCGGCGTGGCAACCGGCGCTATTACCAGCACCATGAAGTGCTGCTGGTGCGCCGCATACGCGATCTTCTCTACGACCAAGGCTTCACCATCAGCGGCGCCCGCAACCGCCTGGCGGACTATGTGGCGCCGCCGCAAGAGGAAGTGATGTACGGTGACGAACCGATGCTTGCTGCCGCTGCCGCCCAGGCGCGCCCCGGTTCAACGCTGTCGATCAATCCAACGGGCATGTCCATCCGCGCGGAGTTGATGTCCATTCGCCAGTTGCTCGACGTTTGATTTCACCAGGCCGCGCATCGAGCCGCAGAAGATAGGCCTCTATAATCCGCACACTTAACGGGGCGTAGCGCAGCCTGGTAGCGCACTTGCATGGGGTGCAAGGGGTCGCGAGTTCGAATCCCGCCGTCCCGACCAATTGAATCAACGGGTTAGCTTCCACAAGGAGCTAGCCCGTTTGGCTTTTTGGGCTATCGGCAACAGAATCGGCAACAGAATTCGCAGGCCTTTGCCGGGCATCTTTTGCAGGCGAAGCCACTATGCGCCCAAGGTCGAAACCACACCGGCGCTGGCGCCCGGTCATGGCCTGTGCGCCGCAGTCCTATCCACCAGACCACGCGCGGTTCTGATCTCAGCGTTCACGAGGCGCGACAGCTCGCGCAGCGCTTGCCAGTGCCCGCCCGTGTAGGCATTCCTTGATGCGGTGGCCTTGCCATCAGCCGTGCGCGGCCCGGTGGCCTGCTCCCACGGCTTCCAGGTGTGAATCAGCGCCGCTTGCCGTGCTCGGCGTTCTGGCGTCCAGCAGGTTGCCATGCGGTGCCTCCAATAGTTCGTTCTGCAAGCTCGTGGTTTGTTCCGTGCGCGCGTGCAGGTTGGCGCTTACCGGCGCTGCGGCGTTGTTCACCTGTTGCGGCCCGCTGGTGACATTTGCCTGCTTGGCAAACATCACAGGCCGTGGGTTCTTGATCTCGGCCAGCGCTTCAAGGGTCGCGCGGCATTGAGCCTGGGCTTTCAAGGCCAGTGTCAGATTGACCTGAAACTGCTTCAAGTAGTCCTGTGCCACGGCCTTGCGCGCCAGGCTCGTGAAGATCGTCTGCAACGTCATGGCTTGTCCATAGAGCATGGCCTCAACGGTTCTCATGTCGCCGCCTTGCACCTGCGCAACCCGTTCGCGCAAACCCGTGATCAACTCGTTTAAGTCAACATCACCCAGGAACTTCGACCAGGCATGAATGCTGACTGCGCCTTGAATGCTCGGCGACATGACCATGGCATGTGGCTGCATTGGCCGCTTGTTCGATGCTGCTGCCGGCGGCGTTGTCGTGGTCTTCTTGGTCTTGACCGACTTCCTGTTGGTTGCCATCGCTATGTCTCCCTAAACCCAGTTCAAAACAGCCGTGCAGATGGCTCTTCTAGATAGCACTTCAGCAGGTGAAGTAGGGCAAAACCGGCATGGTGCCGGCATAGCGCCAGCAGGTGCAGTAGAAGGCTAACGCTTCACTTCATGCTGTGGCGCTATGCCGCCCTTGCTACTACAGCCGGTGAAGTAGGCGCTGCGCGTTTGGCGCCTGCCGCAACTATCACCAAAGGCGCATTGAACCGAAACTCGTTGCGGATAAAACCGGCCTTTGCGCCGGGGTCGAACTTGTCGTTGTTGTCGAGCTGGGGCCAGGTCAGCGCGAACAATGAACAGACGTTCGGCCGGCGGCCCTTGCGGGTTTCGTAGAGAAAGCCGGCGTCGAGCAATTCGCGCTTGACCTTGTGCAGCGTGGCCTCGCTGCGCCAGCCGCGCGGTTGCATGATCTTCCAGGCCAAGGCCAGATCGCCGTTGTTGTCGCCACGGTACTGCGCCGCCACGTCGATCAACAGCTTGATCGCGTGCGGCGATAGCTTTGTGAACAGGGGCGAGTTCAGCACCGAGTAGGGCAGCGCTACAAAGCCCTCCCCGATGCGGTTGCCCTTGTGGCGGTTGCGCGCCGCCATCGCTATGCATTCACCAGCCGTTGCATGAAGCGATAGACGCCCCATAGATCGGCCAGTGTCAGCCCGGCCAGGTCTTGCCCTATGCCCAAGTGCGACAGGCGCGTGGCGAGCATCTGGGCGCGTTGCAGCAGGTGCTCATGCATGGGCTGAACCCCGCTGCATCACGTACAGCCCGACCGTGTGCTTGGCGCCAGCTTCGGTGATGATCGTCTTGCGATGGGTGATGATCTCGTGGCCTGCCTTGCGCAGTTGCAGCACGCGCGCTGGGCAGTGGTACACGTCGAGAAACCGCATGGCTTCGAACGTGGTAATCGGAAACCGGGCCAGCGCCGCCAGCAGCCGCTGGCATTGGTTGCGGCCTGCGGTGCCTGTAAACTGATCTCGTATCTGCTTCAGGGCCGCCACCTTCGCCGGGGCGGCCTCTTCTTTTTCGGGGTTGGGTTTGTTGTCGTTCATGGCGCCCCCCCTATGCCGCTTGCGCCGCCAGCCAGGCGGTGATCTCGCCGGCTTTGAATCGAGTGCAGCGCGTGCCGAGCCGGATCGGTTTCGGGAAGCTGCCGTCGTTGGCTTTGAGCCTCGCGTAGATCGTGCTCTTGCCCAAGCCGGTGATGGCTTCGACGGTAGACAGCCTCAGCAGGGCATCGGCCAATTGGGCGGCGTGCAGCGGTTGTGCTGCGCGGGTTCGGGGTTTGGCTGTTGCCGCGGTTGCAGCTAGATTGACTTCGGACATTGACGCCTCACGTTGGTTGATCGTGAGGCGATTGAAGTCGACAGGTCACCTAGTGAATAGGCATAAGGTTCGGCGAAAACCTAGACCCGCATTCTGCGAATCCAAGTCACGACTTCGGCCGGCCTCCTGTTCGCTGCCAGTTGGCCAACTGGGATATCAAGGTTCGCGTTGTCGGTGGAAGGGTCGAGTAGCGTTGTTCCAAGAAGCGCTCGATTCGCTGCTTTGGCGTTCCTGCGCCACCCTTCCTCGCTTCCTGCCATGCGCTCACTGCTATGTGGAGTAGTTCAGGGTAGTCCTCGCCATCGGGGTCAAAGAAGGGCTGACGAAAGACGGTCTCATGCTCGTCTATCAAGCCCTGCTTTTTTGCCCATTCAAGCCACTCCGGAGTAAATTCCCTGGCCGCGGCCCACCCCAGGTAGTACTCGGGGGAGTAGCGCTTCTCAGTGTCATGTTCCCCGGAGAACCAATGGTGTGAAAGGGAAGAAAGTATCTGGCTGCGGTGATGAAACTCTTGGTCTCGGCTGACTATTTCCGGACTGCCTCTAAGTTCAAGAAGCTTTGCAAGCTTCTGTTCTAGGCGGGCAGCCTCTTGTTCACTGTGCGTTCCTTTGCCCTTGCGAATCGTTTGCCTCAACTCCGCGATTTCATCATCCCACGCACTTCGTTCCGGAATGTCGTACCTATCGTGAATCGCGTTAAGGCAAGTGGCGGCACGGATTCTCGGCTCGTCGATTTCTGCGCCCATGAAGTTCTCATAGGACCAGTCCACCAGCGCACCCTTTGGGCATACTCCTGATAGCAGCAACAGTGCATCTTTGGGGCGCCACGTTTCCAGCGTCAACCACCTGCGCAGCGACGAAAAGTGATAGGGCGCCCGCGCAACCTCGCGCAGCCCTTCCATAGAGACATAGAAACTCACCTCAAGCGGCAAGTCATTGAAGGCTTGCTGAACGGCCTCAAGAGAGCGCAGCTTTCGAAACGCCTTTAGCTGCATCGTGTGAGCATCTGACAATGTGGGCAACGGTTCCGCCAACACTTCATCATGTTCAGCCTTTGCGCTCTTCTGTAGCGCCTTCAGTTCAATACTTAGGTCAAGCTCGCCTCTCTTCACCACGCCCCCGATGCGCTCGATTCCCGACTAACAGAGGGTCGCGCCAGCCCGCTCGGGAAGCAGGTTTTCGGGGATCAGCCTAGGCGCGACGAAAGCAATTCTCTACGCGGCGCGTGCGCCTTCCAAGGCGACCACGTTCGACTGTTCGGATTCACCCGCCACCAGGGCTGCTAGTCGCGTGCCCAGCGCGTCAAACGCGCGCGCCTGTTCAGCCGGTCGCCGGTTGCGAACGTAGGTACGGCGAACACGGCTTTCGATCACATGGTTTAGGCATTCGTCGATCACGTCGCCGCTGATCCCCATGTCGGCCATCAGCGTGGCGGCCGTGCGCCGCAGGTCGTGTGCCGTCCAGCGGCCGCCCGGCAGGGTGAGCGATTGCGTGCGCGTGCTGCGGTGCTGTAGCCGGCGTTCCGGCGGCCGCTGGCGGTCGGCCAGTTGCTTGCCGAAACTCTTGATGCACACCGGCCCGGTGCCTGCCGTGTTCGGGAACACCCAGGGCAGCGGCTTGTGGTCTTCGCCTTTCTCCTTCAGCGCGGCCAGGGCTGCGAACTGCGCGGCGGCGAACTTCGACAAGTGGATGGTGTGATCGCGCCCGTTCTTGGTTTCCGGCAAGTGCCAGGTGCCAGCGGCAAGATCGACATTCGACCATTCGGCGTTGACAGTTTCGCCAACGCGCGCGCCGGTGGCCAGGATCAGCCATATCGCGGCCACGCTGCGCGGGTTCATGTTCGCACCGGGCAGGACGGCCGCCAGCGCCTTGATCTCGCCGGCGTCGAGCGTGCGTTCGCGTTCGGTTTCGCTGCCGCCGGCATCGCGTTTGGTGATCGTGTCCAACGGGTTGCGTTCGATGATCTCGCGCGCCAGGGCAAACCTGAACATCTGCTTCAAGGCGGCCAGCAACACATTCGCGGTGCGCAGCTTCCCGGCGGCCGTCACTTCGTCAAGCACGGCCAGCACGTCGGCCTTGCGCACATCGGCGGCCGCCACATTGCCCAGGGTGCCAAAGATGCGCCGCTCGAATTGCTGGCGGATGTAGTCACCGCCATCTTTGCGGCCGCTGCGTTGGCCATCGGTGCGCACATGCGGGGCCAGTTCCACCCGTGCCCAATGTTCGAACAGGTCGCGCACCGTGAGCCGGCGCCGTGACAGTTCTTCGGCTTCGCGTGCGCGTGCGATGGTGGAGGAGATTCGCTGGTTGCGCAGCTCGCGCGGATCGTGGCCTTCGGATCGCTGGCGCCAAAGGCGGTCTGCCTCGTCGCGGGCATCGGCGAGTGTCTTGTACGGGTAGTGGCCAGCCGGGTCGTCGGGGAACATGCGGTGCCATTGCTGGGCGCCGGTGGCCGGCTCGGTCAGCCGCAGATACCAGTAGGCGCCGGCATCGCGCTTGCGCAGGTAGAGCCCGCCACCGTCATGCAGCACTTTCGACGGCTCGCCAGCCTTGGCGAAGGCTTTCACAGCCTTGTCGGTGAGAACTTTGAGCTTCGCGGTGCGGGCCATCATCACCCCTTGACTTCGGCGCCGGCAACAGAATCGGCAACAGAATTATTCCGGATGTTGGCAAGCAAGGCAAGATCACGTCGGACGAAGAAGCTTCTTAAGATGTTGATTTGTAATCAGTTAAATGCGCATGGCTGCATCGCTACGAACATCGTCGGGGTCTGAATTTATTGCATGGGGTGCAAGGGGTAGCGAGTTCGAATCCCGCCGTCCCGACCAACGCAGTCGATGGGTTAGCTCCCACAAGGAGCTAACCCGTTTTCATTTCTGCCCGCCTTTCTTCAAACTTGCGTGGCTGCAAAAT
>JAYUHT010000423.1:0-10625 GCA_043766725.1 Burkholderiales bacterium
GCGAGTGCACACCCAAGATCCTGGTGGTGACCGATGGCTTGAACTATTCGGCCGGCCCCTTTGGCCTGACGCAGTTCGTGGCCTCGCTCACCAGCGCCAGCATCCACGGCATGACCCCCATCGTGGTCAAAGCCAGCCGCGGTGCCTCGGCCGGCGCTGACATCACCGGCTTCAACTTCACCGATGCCACACGCGGGCTGGACATCAAGCGCTACGACGTGCTGTTCCTGTTCGGCATCTGGGCGCAAGGCGTGGCGGACTTGCCGGAGGTTGAACGCAACGTCATCGCGCGCTTCATGCAGGCTGGCGGCGGCGTGTTTGCCACGGGCGACCATGAGACGCTCGGCGCGTCGCTGAGCAGCAGCATTCCGCGGGTGCGCGCCATGCGCAAATGGGTGGCGGCCGATACGCCGCCCAATGTGGCCAGCACCACCCGGCATTCCACCAATTGGAGTGGCAGCGACGAGACCGAAGCGTTTGCGGATCAATCAGACGCTGTACCGCAGCGCCTGTACGTGAACTACCGCACCCTGGGCAACGGCATCTTCCAACCTGACTTTGATCGGCTGGCCCACCCCGTGCTTCAGCTGCCCGCGCCACGCAAAGTCATTGAAGTGTTCCCAGATCACCCGCACGAAGGCGAGTGCGTGGTTCCAGCCGTGTTCAACACCACCTTCAAGGTCGATGGCCAAGTGGCGCCCGAATGGCCCAGCACCTTCTTCTTGCCGCCGCGTCCGGAATTGGCGGCCTATTCCATGTCGCATGGCGACGGCTTTGCGCTCGACGTTGATCACCACAAGTCAGGGCTGGTGCCCAAGTGTTTTGGCGCCATCGCCACCTACAACGGGCAGCGCGCCGGTGTGGGGCGGGTGGTCACCGATGCCACCTGGCACCACTTCGTGAACATCAACCTCGATGGCTCGGGCTCGGGCCTCAGCGCTCTGCGCCCGGGGGGTGTGGACAGCGATGAGATGACCCGCATGCGCCAGTACTACGCCAACCTGGCCACCTGGCTGATGCCGAAAAACGTGCGCCGCTGCTTGTTCGTCTTCCAGGCTCTGGAGGCGATGGCGCGCTTTCCGCTGTACGAGGAACTGCAAGGCGCCCTGGTGCCCAAGTTCGATGCCGATGCCGCACGCGGCCTGGGCCGCAGCTTGCTCGCTGCCCTGCGCCAGGACCAGCCTGCCTGGGTGGCCGAGGCCTTGGCCGACGACGCGCTCACCGATGCGCTGGGCGACAAGGCCCGGGCGCGGCTTGAAGACCCAGAAGTTCAAGCCACGCTGGGCACCTTCACGGCCGACTTGGCGCACGCCGCCGTGGGTGGCATGCTGGCCAGCATGATCGGCGAGCTGAACGCCATGAAGTCGCTGAAAGAAATCAAGCCGCACGAAAGCTTCGTGGGCGGTGCGGCCAAGGGTGCGGCGCAGGGTGTGACGCTGGTGTTGGCCGAACGGCGTGAACAAAACGCCAGGTTGGACAAGCTGCTGGTCAGCGAATTCAAATAAAGCCGCCGCAGTGAAAAGGGGCTCGCTGCGGCGAGCCCCTTTCGTGACCCAAGGTTTAACGTATCAAACAAGGCAGTCGATTCAGCCCCAGACTTCCGCCGCCGTTTCCACCACCAGCCGCAGCTTGCTGCGCTGGTCTTCCACGGCGATGTTGTTGCCGTGCACGGTGCTTGAAAAGCCGCATTGCGGGCTCAAGGCCAGTTGATCAAGCGGAGCGTAGCGGGCGGCTTCGTCGATGCGGCGCTTGAGCGCGTCTTTGCTTTCGAGCTGGCCGAACTTGGTGGTCACCAGGCCCAGCACCGCGGTCTTGCCCTTGCTCAGGTAGCGCAAGGGGCGGAAGTCGCCTGATCGCTCGTCGTCGTATTCCAGAAAGAACGCGTCGAGCTTCATCTCCGACAACAGCGCCTCGGCCACCGGCTCGTAGTTGCCCGCCGCGGCGTGCGTGCTCCTGAAGTTGCCGCGGCACAAGTGCATGGCGAGCTGCATGCCGGCGGGCTTGTGCGCCACCACCTTGTTGATGAAGCCGGCGTAGCGGTGCGGCAGCTCGTTGGGGTCGTCACCGCGCTGGCGCGCGGCTTCGCGCATCTTCTCGTCGCACAGGTAGGCCATGTTGGTGTCGTCCATCTGCACGTAGCGGCAGCCGGCGTCGAACAGGCTTTGCAACTCGTCGCCATAGGCCTTGGCCACGTCGTCATAGAACACCGGGTCAAGCTCGGGGTAGGCGGCCTTGTTGATGCCGGCACGCCCGCCGCGAAAGTGCAGCATGGTGGGGCTGGGGATGGTGACCTTGGGCGTCATGCCCGCGGCCACCTGGCTCTTCAAGTATTCAAAGTCGGCCAGCTGGATGTTCTTCGCGTGGCGCACCTTGCCGGTGACGAGGATGGCCGGCGGGGCCAATTCCTCACTGCCATCTGGCCGCTTCACGATGACCGGGATGTCGGTCTTCACGCCGCCGAGCTGCTCCAGAAAGTCGAGGTGGAAATAGGTGCGGCGGAACTCACCGTCGGTGATGCTGTGCAAGCCCACGTCTTGCTGGAACTTCACGATCTCGCTGATGGCGTGGTCTTCCACCAGGCGCAGTTGCTCGGGCGTGATCTCACCCTTGGCCTTTTGCTCGCGCGCTTCGAGCAAATACTTCGGGCGCAAGAAGCTGCCGACGTGGTCGGCGCGAAAGGGGGGCGTGGTGCGAGTGGTCATGGTGAGCAGGGCAGTGGGTGATTTGGATCAGAGATCGAGCACCAGGCGCGGTGATTTCGAACGTGAGCAGCAGGGCGTGAATTGGTCGTTGGCGGCTTGCTCTTCCGGCATCAGGAACTGGTCGCGGTGGTCGGGCGTGCCTTCAAGCACGCGCGTCAGGCAGGTGCCGCATATGCCTTGCTCGCAGGAACAAGGCAGGTCAATGCCGGCGTCTTGCAAGGCATGCAGCACGCTCTTGTCGGCCGGCACGGTGATGATGCGGCCGTCGCGGCCGACTTGCACTTCAAAGGCTTGTTCAGTGGTCATGGTCAGACGGCTTGGGTGGGTGTGGTTTCAGTGGCGGACTCAGTGGCGGATTCATTGACAAGCAGCCGTTCGATCACCTTGCGCGCCTGCACGCCGCCCGCGTCGATGTTGAGTTTGAGCAGTGCGCGCTGCGGCCACTTCAGCAAGTTGGCCTGTTGGCGTTCGAGCATCTCAAGGTCTTCAGCAAAGATCTTGCCCTGCCCTTCGCGGATCTGCGCCGTCAGGCCCTTGTCTTCAGGGCGGAAGTTGCGCGCCATGCCCCAGAAGTACCAGATCGAGGTGTCGCTCTCGGGCGTGATGAAGTCGACCACGATGCTCGACGCCTTTTTGTCCATCGGCGCGTCGTAGCCACCATGCCCGACCAGGGCGACGCCGACTTCGATCATCACATGGCTGGGCGGCGTGAAGCGGCAGATCTGCCAGCGGTCCACCGCTTGATCATCAGGCAAGTGGTTGCCGCGCAGGGCCATCTTCCAGAACGGCGGCGCTTCGATGCCGCTCATGAAACGGCTGGTGACGACTTCATCGCCCTCGACCCGCGTGCTGCTCGGCGTTTCGTCGATTTCCTTTTGCCCGATGCTGCTGGCATGGACATAGGTTTCGTGCGTCAGATCCATCAGGTTGTCGATCATCAGCCGGTAGTCGCAACCAATGTGATACAGCCCGCCGCCATAGGCCCACTGCGGGTTGTCGGCCCAGTGCAGGCTTGGCAGCAGCGCGGCATCAGCGTGTTCCTTCGGCCCCAGCCAGATCCAGACAAAACCATACTTCTCGATGAGTGGGAATTTGCGGATCGCCGGAAAACCCTGCACCCGCTGCCCCGGCATGGCCAGCGCCTTGCCCTCACAGCCCATTTCCAGGCCGTGGTAGCCGCACACCAGGCGCCCTTCAACCACCTGCCCAAGTGACAGCGGCGCACCGCGGTGCGGGCAAAAATCTTCCAGCGCGCAGGCCGCGCCGTCAGCGCCGCGGTACAACACCACGCGCTCGCCGCCGAGCATGCGACCCAAAGGCTTGTCGTCGATTTCCTGCGGCATGCAGGCCACGTACCAGGCGTTGCGGGGGAACATGGTTTCGCTGCCGGTCAAGGGCGTCATCGATCAGCCTGAAGTATGGTGCAAACACCTGCCCCGACCGTAGAACAAGGCATCGATCAGCAGCCATTGACAGCGCACTGTACGCACGCGGCTGGCATGAAAAGAAATTTGCGACAGAGATTTTGGTCGACGGTGTCGCGAGCCAGTCACCCACTCACTCTATTGATTGCTTCAAGAACCGGGTCGCGCTGGAAATTGAGTGGAACAACAAAGACCCCTTTTACGACCGCGACCTCAACAACTTTCGCCTGCTTTTCGATCTTCGAGCCGTGAGCGTCGGCGTTATTGTTACCCGCTGTGATTCGCTGCAATCCATGGAGCGCCGCTGAGAATCTGCTCGAGTTCGCCGGCGAACGCCGTTTTCGCACCATCCTGGCCGACCCGCCTTGGCAGTTTCAAAACCGCACGGGCAAGGTCGCGCCAGAGCATCGGCGCCTTGCGCGTTACGCAACGATGGACTTGAATGACTTGCTTGCACTGCCGGTGCAGCCCATCACCGAAGACACAGCGCACCTGTATTTGTGGGTACCCAATGCCTTGCTGCTGGAGGGCATTCGTGTCTTGCAGGGCTGGCGCTTTCAATACAAATCGAACCTGGTCTGGCACAAGGTGCGCAAAGACGGTGGCCCCGATGGGCGCGGCGTGGGCTTTTACTTCCGCAACGTCACCGAGCTGGTCTTGTTTGGTGTCAAGGGCAAGAACGCCAGGACGCTGGCTCCCGGGCGCAGCCAGGTCAACTTCCTGGCCACACGCAAGCGCGAGCATTCACGCAAGCCCGATGAGATGTACCCCTCATCGAAGCCTGTAGCCCCGGCCCCTATCTTGAGCTGTTTGCCCGTGGTACCAGGCCCGGCTGGGCGGTTTGGGGCAACCAGGCTAACGATGACTATCAGCCAAGCTGGGACACCTACGCCAACCATTCACACAGTCGGCGCGAGCGGCGGACGGCCTGAAGCGCACCGACTTGCAATTGCCATTGATCGCGTAGCTCCAGACGCTCAACGGCACGCAAAGCTGGAAGCCAGCTTGCTGTCACCGCCCGCGTACTGCGTCATCAGCGGGTAGGGGCACAGCGGCCGCTCCAGGCCCGGGCGCACCGCGCTGCCGCGCGCCAGCACCTGTTGGGGGGCCACGCCTTCTTCCACCCAGCGCGTGATGGCGGCCAAGCCGTCGAAGGCGTCAGTGGCCGGGCCGCCCGAGCAGTGCGTCATGCCCGGGATGATGAAGCTGCGCGCCAGCGTGGCGGCCTTGGCGGCACCGTGCTCGGCATTCAGCCGGCGCTGATAGTCCATGGTCTCGAAGGCAGAGAAGATCGGGTCGGCCGCGCCGTGGAAGAACAACAACTTGCCGTTGCGTTTGGCAAAGCCTTCCAGCTTCACGTCGTCCGCCGTGTCGTACACACGGTGAAAGGCCTGCATGCGCGGCGGGTCGCGTTCGAAGTTGAAGTTCAGCGTGCTCAGCGTGGAGTCCGGCGGGGTGACGAATTCATAGCCCAACGCACCGGCCATCAGCGTCACATGGCGCGCGTTGGGCGCACCCTGCGTGGCCGTGCCCAGCGTCCAGGCGCGCCAGCCGGCATCAGCGATGCCCGGGTCCCACGGCCAGCCGAAGTACAAGGCGCCGCGCGAATTGCTGGGCCCGGCCATCACCGCATCCAGCGCCTTGGCCTGGGGTTCAGTGAGGCAGCCTTCGGTGGAACTGGGGCATTGCAGGGCGTGCACATTGATGCTGCACGTGGTGTCGTTCACCAGGCCGTCTTCCAAGCCGTCTTTGGCGTCGCAGCGGTCAACAATTTCCTGCGCCACGCGCTTGAGCTGTGCGTCGCTCAGCGCCTGTGCCAACACCGGTTTGCCGTCTGCGCCCTTGGGCGCGGCTTCCATGAAACGTTGCACAGTCCAGGCCGCGGCCATGGTGGCGCCTTCCGACACGCGCATGGCCGGGGCCACGGCCACCACGCCGTCGAACATGTCGGGGAAGCGCTGCGTGAACATCATGCCCTGGCGCCCGCCGCCCGAGCAGCCGACGAAGTAGCTGCGATCGGCCGGGCGGCCGTAGTAGCTGGCCAGCAGTGACTTGGCCGTGGCCGCGGTGCGGCCATGCGCGCGGTAGGCGTGTTCGATGCGCGCCTGCGGGTCGAGGCCGAATTCGGGCCCGGGCGATTGGTGGCCGGCGTCGGTGGACACGGCGGCGTAGCCGCGCGCCAGGCCGTGGTCGGCCCAGCCCAGGGCGCCGGTGTTGCGGCCCACGGCGTTGTTGAGCACACCGTCGTTGCCGCCACCGCCCTGGTAGACCAGCCGGCCGCTGAACGCGCTGGGCAGGCGCAGCTCGAAACCGGTGTGGTAGGGCTTGTTGTCGGCGCCGGTGCGTTCGTCGATGCGGCCGCGCACCAGGCAATGCTCGGGCAGCGGCTCGCCCACTTCACGGTTGCTGCCGGCCTCGCGCGCCCGCTGGCTGCCCGCGGCCACCAGCGTGGCTTCGGTGATGCGCACGTTGCTCAAGGCGCTGTGGCCGGCCAGGGCGGCGCAGGCCTTGGCGGCGTCAGCCACCTGGCTGGGCTTGGGCACGGTGCTGTTGAACAAGCGCGGCAGGTTGGTCAAGTTGGGCATGCTGGGCATGGGGCCGCAGGCACTGAGCGCGGCCAGCGCCACGGTCAGGGGCAGCAGCCGCACGGGCAAGAGACGTGAAGTGTTCATCAATGTTCCTTGGCCAGCGTCAGCTCAGGCCCAGCAGGCGCTTGGCGTTTTCTTTCAGGATCAGCGGCTTGACCTTGTCTTTGAAGCCGGCTTCGTCAAAGTCTTTCATCCAGCGCTCGGGCGTGATCAGTGGGTAGTCGCTGCCGAACAGCATGCGGTCTTTGAGCAAGGTGTTGGCGTATTGAATGAGCTGGGGCGGAAAGTACTTCGGGCTCCAACCCGACAAGTCAATCCAAACGTTAGGCTTGTGCAGCGCCAGGCTCAGGGCTTCATCTTGCCAGGGCCAACTCGGGTGGGCGATGACGATCTGGATGTCCGGGAAGTCGATCGCCACGTCTTCCAACAGCATGGGGTTGCTGTTCTGCAGCCGCAGGCCCCCGCCGCAGCGCATGCCGCTGCCAATACCCGAATGCCCGCTGTGGAAGATGGCCGGCAGCTTGTACTCGGCGATCACCTCATACAGCGGCCAGGCCATGCGGTCATAGGGCAGGAAGCCCTGCACGGTGGGGTGGAACTTGAAGCCCTTGACACCGTGTTCTTCGATCAGCCGGCGGGCTTCACGCGCGCCCATCTTGCCCTTGTGCGGGTCGATGCTGGCAAAGGCGATCATCATGTCGCTGTTCTTTTGCGCCGCCTCGCAGATCTCTTCATTCGGTATGCGCCGCCGGCCCAGTTGGGCCTCACTATCCACCGTGAACATCACCAGGCCGATCTTGCGTTCGCGGTAGTAGGCCACCGTTTCGTCGATGGTCGGGCGGCGGTCGGAGCCGAAGTATTTGTCGGCCGCGCGGTCGTACTCTTCACCGTAGCTGTCGAACGGGTTGCGGCACGACACCTCGGCATGGGTGTGGGTGTCGATGGCGATCAGGTCTTCGGTCTTCATCTTTGGCCTTCTTGATCAACTCAAGGAAATGTGGCTTTGCCACTTGCCTTGATCCCCGCGGGGGCCGGACGAAGTATTTCGTCGGCCTGGGGGCGCCATTAGCGGCATTCAAAGCTGGCAGCGCTTTCAGCGTCGCCACCCTTGTACTGTGCCACCAACGGGTGGGGGCACAACGGCCGGCCGCGTGTGGCAGACCAGTTGGCAGGCAACTCAGTGTTCACGCCACCGGCATTGCCCGCGCCACGCGCCTGGGCCAGCACGCGGTCGGGCGCGCGGCCGCGCTCCACCCAATCAACCAATGACGTGAGCATGTCGAACTGGTCAGTGGCCGGGCCACCGCGGCAATGGTTCATGCCGGGCACCAGGTACAGCCGCGCAAAGCCCGCCGCAGACCCTTGATGCGCGCCGTTCAGTTGCTCCCACCAGGCCACGCTGTCGTCCGGCGAGAACACGCCGTCGCTCATGCCGTGGTAGACCATCATCTTGCCGCCGCGCTTTTTCAAGGCCGACAAATCTGATGCCGGCGGCGTCATGAAAGCCATGGCCGATTCGTTGAACGGCGCGGCGGTGGCGTTGAGGTTGCGCACGCCGGCGGCCACGTCGTAGTTCATGGCCAGCGCGCGCGCATCGGCGGCCAGGGCCTTGGCTGCGGGCGGGGTCTGGAAAACATAGGCCACGGCCACCGGGTCGCGGTTGGTGATGGACGAAACGAACTTCCAGCTTGCCCAGTCGGCGCCCACCAGGCCAGCATCGAACGGGAAGCTGGCATGGAACTTTTCACCTTCTGCGCGCGCGCCGTTGAACACGCCATTCAGCGCTGCCTTTTGTTCAGCGCTCAGGCAGGTGCCGTCGCGCGCGGCCACGCAGGTGCGCACATCGCGCGCCAGGTCGAAGGCGTTCTGGCAGCGCCGGGTGTCTTGAATCAAGCCATCAGCCAGGCCGTCGAGCGCATCGCAGCGGTCGAGCACGGCATCGGCCAGCACCTTGCGTTCTGCTGGCGTGAGCGCGCTGGCCAGGTCGGCCGAGGTGGCCAGTTTGTTGTACTGCTGCGCGCCCCACAACTGCGCCAGCGCCGAACGCGGCAGGTTGAAGCCGGGGTTGCCGGCGAGCACGCCGTCGTACTGTTCGGCGTAGCGCGCCGCGGCCACCATGGCATGGCGCCCGCCGTTGGAGCAACCACCGATGTAGCTGCGATCGGGCTCCTTGCCATAGGCCGCGCGGATGAGCGAGCGTGCCATGGGCGTGAGGCTGCCCACGGCCGCGTAGCCATAGTCGGCACGGGCTTGCGGGTCCAGGCCGAAGAAGGGCAACTGCGTGCGGTTATGGCCGGCGTCGGAGCTGAGCACCGCAAAGCCTTGCTGCAGGGCGCTGGTCAGCGGCCCACCGCCCGTGGCCGGGCCCAGCGCATCGGTCACGAAGCCGTCGAGCCCGCCATTGCCCTGGTGGAAGAAGCGGCCGTTCCAGGTCAGGGGCAAGCGCATCTGGAAGCCGATGGCATAGGTTTGGCCATCCACCGCACTGACCCGTTCGTTCATGCGGCCGTTCACCAGGCAATGCTCCGGCACCGGTGCGCCCGCCAGCATCACCTTGCCGGCCGGCACGCTTTCAGCCGCGCTGAGCACGGTGCGCGGCCAATTAAAGCGCGCCGCCAATTCGGCGCAGGCTTGCAACGCCGCGCCCACGGCCGGGCCTGCCGGCGAGCGTGGGCTGACCTCGGCACAGGCGGCCAAAAGCAGCGCGACGCTGGCCAATGCGATGCGCGTGGCACGGAAACTTCGGCTCATGGGGGCTCCCGAGGCAGGTTGAAATTAAATTCTTAACTTGAACTACTTAACCGTTGCTTGAAACGGCTTGAGGGCGAATTCTTCCATCACAGCGGTCGATCAAAGTTCGGGTTTTTCCTAGGTTTTTAATTCAAGCAATTAATTATCGTCACGCCGTTTCGTGCTTCCAGCCCACCATGACCTCTGCCTTCGTTCCTGCCGCCGGGCTGCTTGCCACCTTGCCCCTGCTGCAGGTGAGCCAAGGCGGCCCGGTGCTGCACATACGCCTGAACCGGCCGGCCAAGCGCAACGCGCTGTCTGACCCGCTCATCCAGCAGCTGCACACCTGTTTCGTTAACTTGCCTGAAGGTGTTGGCGCGGCCGTGGTGAGTGGCGAAGGCACGCACTTTTGCGCCGGGCTGGATTTGTCTGAACTGGTTGAGCGCGACATCGGCAGCGGCGTGCTGCATTCGCGCATGTGGCATGCGGCGTTCGATGCCATCCAGTTTGGCAAGGTGCCGGTGGTGGCGGCGCTGCATGGCGCGGTGGTGGGCGGCGGGCTGGAGTTGGCCTCGGCCTGCCACATCCGCGTGGCCGACGCCTCGGCGTACTACGCCTTGCCCGAAGGCCAGCGCGGCATCTTCGTGGGCGGCGGCGGCTCGGCACGCATCCCGCGGTTAATGGGTGTGGCCCGCATGACCGATTTGATGATGACCGGCCGCGTGTATGACGCGCAAGAAGGCCTGGCCGTGGGGCTGAGCCAGTACGTGGTGCCTGAAGGTGAAGCCTTGGCCAAGGCGCTGGCTCTGGCAGAGCGCATCGCCGGCAACGCGCCCATTTCCAACTTTGCCGTGATGCACGCGCTGCCGCGCATTGCTGATCAATCGCAAAGCGAAGGCCTGTTCACCGAATCGTTGATGGCCGCGGTGGCCGAAAGCACGCCCGAGGCGCAGAGCCGCCTGCGCGCGTTCCTGGAAGGCCGGGCGGGCAAGGTGGTGAAGGCATCATGAGTTCGCCATTTGTCGGTATCCCGTATCGCGCTTGCAGCGTGGGCGGCTGCACCCAGGCTACTTTGGAACGCCGCGCCGACGGCAGCATCCTGATCAACGCCGTGGAACCCCTGGCGCCCTACCCCGAGCGCCTGACCGACCGGCTTGAACACTGGGCCGCCAAGACGCCCG
>JAYUHT010000424.1:0-10616 GCA_043766725.1 Burkholderiales bacterium
ACAGCGCGCCGCGCTGATCGGCCCGCAGCGCATGCGCAATGCGCCGGCGGGGGCACCCGGCGTCTTGCCTCAAGCCCAGGGCCGCCAACTTGAGCAGCCTGAAGCCGGCACGAGCCACATCAGCATCGTCGATGGCGACGGCCGTGCCGTGGCCTTGACCAGCAGCATCGAAGCCGCCTTTGGTGCACGCATCATGAGCGACGGCGGCACTGGCCTGCCCGGTGGCTTCCTGCTCAACAACCAGTTAACCGACTTTTCGTTCGCCCCGAGCGACGCTGAAGGCCGCCCGGTGGCCAACCGGGTGCAGCCCGGCAAGCGGCCGCGGTCCAGCATGAGCCCCACCTTGGTATTCGACCGCCACAGCGGTCGCCTGCTGATGAGCCTGGGCTCACCGGGCGGCGCACTGATCATCCACTTCACCGCCAAGACGCTGCTGGGCACGCTGCAATGGGGCCTGGGCCCGCAGCAGGCCATTGCGCTGCCGAACTTTGCTGCGCTGGGTGGGCCGATGTTGCTGGAGGCGGCGCGATTTCCGGCCGCCACCGTGGATGCATTGAGAGCGCGGGGTCACGGCGTGATCGAGCTTGCGCTGCCCAGTGGTGTGCAGGCGATTCGACGCCACGGCGAAGGCTGGCGCGGCGGTGCCGACCCGCGGCGCGAGGGTTTGGTACTGGGGGAGTAGCGGGTGGCCATGAAAAAGGCACGCCGTAGCGGGACTCAATGGAAGAAGCCCGCCGTAGCGGGCCTTCATGAAAAAAGCCCGCCGTAGCGGGCTTTGTAGCGATCAGTGCACTTGCAGGTCTCAGCTCTTGGCGAAGCCCTTGGTCACGCAGGCGCCGCTGTAGGTCCACTGCAGGCGGTTGTTGGCATCGGCCACAGGCGTCATGACGCAGGTGTCGGTGACCAGGATGCCCTTGATGGCATTGGGGGTGGCGGTGATCACGCCATCGGCCACGGTCAGGGTGTTGAAGCCACCGGTGGTCACGGCGGTGGGGGCGGCAGGCACGCCATTGGCACCGGCGTCGCAATCGGTGATCAGCGAGGTGTTGCTGAAGCATTCATCCACGGCCAGCTTGTAGGGCGTGATGGCCGAGATGACTTCGCTGTACGCCGCCTTGCGGATGTAGTTCTGGTAGGCCGGCAGCGCGATGGCGGCCAGGATGCCGATGATCGCCACGACGATCATCAGTTCGATCAGGGTGAAACCTTTTTGGATGCGCTTCATGGGGTGCTCTCTTTAGCAGTTGGGGGAGGGGACAGCACTACATGAGCGAAAGCCGTGCCAGCCCCGGATGGGGCCTAAACGGTGGCCGGCGCGTGCAGGATTCACGACAGGTGACGCAACCGGTCACTTGCGGGGCGACGGCTTGCGTCGGTTGTCCGCTGAAGTGACAGGTTTGGTCAGCCTCAGCTTGTTGCCGCGCGCCGCGCTTGCATCTCGTAACCTTTCAATGCAGCCGACACTTCGCGCACCAGCGCCGGGCCCTTGTAGATCAAGCCGGTGTAGAGCTGAACCAGGTCAGCGCCAGCAGCCAGCTTGGCCTGCGCGTCGGCGCCGCTCAGGATGCCACCCACGCCGATGATGGCCGTGCCGGGCCCCAACTCGGCACGCAGTTGCGTCACCACGCGGTTGCTGGCCTCGAACACGGGCGCGCCGCTCAAGCCGCCGGTTTCATCGGCATGCTGCAGGCCTTGCACGGCCTGGCGCTGCACGGTGGTGTTGGTGGCAATCACGCCGGCCACGCCATGGCGGCGCAAGGCGGCGGCGATGGCCTTGACTTGGGCCTCGTCCAGATCGGGCGCGATCTTCACGAACAAGGGCACGTTGCGGCGCTGGGCCTGCGCCAAGTCGTCGCGGCGCCGCTGCAAGGCTGACAGCAACGCGTCCAAGGCGGCGTCGCTTTGCAACTCGCGCAAGTTGCGCGTGTTCGGGCTGCTGATGTTGACGGTGATGTAGTCAGCCACGCCGTACACGCCTTCCAGGCCGAGCAGATAGTCCTTAACCGCGTCTTCAATCGGCGTGGCGGCGTTCTTGCCGATGTTCAGGCCGACGATGCCGCCCTGCGCACGAAACCGCCGCGCTCGCTGCACGTTGACCAGGAAGACCTGCAGGCCCTGGTTGTTGAAGCCCAGCCGGTTGATCAGGGCCTGCGCCGCGGGCAGGCGAAACAGGCGCGGGCGTGGGTTGCCGGGTTGCGCCAGCGGCGTGACCGTGCCCACCTCGATGAAGCCGAAACCCAAGGCGCCCAGGCCGTCGATGCAGCGGCCATTCTTGTCCAGCCCGGCGGCCAGGCCCACGCGGTTCGGGAAGCGCAGCCCGGCCACTACAACAGGGTCGTCGACACGCGTTTGCGCGATGCAGCGCAGCGCCGGGGTGTGCTGCACCAGGTCGATGGCATCGAGCGTGAGGTCGTGCGCGCGTTCAGCGTCCAGGCCGAAGAGAAAGGGGCGGGCAAGGGCGTACGGCAGCATGGTCATGGCGGCATTGTGGCAAGCGCTTTGGCCGCCTTGACGCGCCCACCGCGCCTGGCGTGGCTGTTCATAATGGCAGCCATGAGCGGCCGGGCCGCTCCCAAGGCGAATACCGCAGTGCGAAGCACGGAGGTTGACTGATGAGCCCGCCGGGCCGCCCCAAGGGCGAATACCGGAGTGCGAAGCACGAAGGTACAACAATGAACCAAGACGAACTCAAGGCCCTGGCCGGGCGCGCGGCGTTGGCGCATGTGAAGGGCGGCAGCGTGATCGGCGTGGGCACGGGCTCGACGGTCGATCATTTCATCGACGCGCTGGCCTTGCTGCCGGTGCCGGTGGCGGCGGCAGTGTCCAGCAGCGAGCGCTCCAGCGCACGGTTGCGCGAACGCGGCATTCGGGTGGTGGATGCCAGCAGCGTCGAGCAACTGGACGTGTACGTTGACGGCGCCGATGAAATCGACCACCAGGGCCACATGATCAAGGGCGGTGGCGCGGCCTTGACGCGTGAAAAGATCGTGGCCGATCTGGCCCGCGCCTTCATCTGCATTGCCGACGAGTCCAAGCTCGTGCGTACGCTGGGCCGCTTCGCGCTGCCGGTGGAGGTGATTCCCATGGCCGCGGCGCAAGTGGCGCGGCGCTTCAAGGCCCTGGGCGGCGACGCCCGGCTGCGCCAAGGCGTGGTCACCGACAACGGTGGCCACATTCTCGACGTGCACGGCCTGCACATCAGCGCGCCGGTGCGCATGGAAGAAGAGGTTAACCAATGGCCGGGCGTGGTGACGGTGGGGCTGTTTGCGCGCCAGCGCGCCAGCCTGTGCCTGCTGGCCACTCAGGAGGGGCTGAAAACGCTGGTCTTCGACGCCGCTGCCACAAGCTGAGCCAGTGAGGGCAGCTGTTCAATTTACCGCGCGCGCCTGCACCACAATGCAGCCGTGCAGCGCGCTCGCTGACTTGCTGGGCTCGGCCCCACAAGGGGCCAGTTCGGGCAGCGGCGCATCTTTGACTCCATAGGAAGGACGGCCCGTGGCCAAACCAAATTATTCGTTTGAGAAGCGGCAGCGCGAACTGGCCAAGCGGCAGAAGAAGGAAGAGAAGGCCAAGGAAAAAGCCCAGCGCAAGACGGGCGACCCCGGCCACGACGATGACGCCGCACCCGCGCCGGCCGACGAGGCCTCGGCGCCGGCCCAGCCTCAGCCCTGAGCGGGCCGGCGCGCCGCGCGCAACGCAAAGCGCGCTGGGTCGATGGCGTCGCGCAGGCTGGCCTCGACCGGGCAGGGCGCACCAACGATCTCGGCGGCCAGAACCTGAGCTGCCAGTGGCGCCCAAGCCAGGCCGCGTGAGCCCAGACCGGCTAACGCATACAAACCAGGCCGCCGCATCAGGGCTTGCAACGAGCGTGGCGCTGGGGCCATGCGGGCGGGCGCCGTGGCGTCGGCCGTGACACCCGCCACCGCACCCACCAGCGGCAGCCGATCCGGCGCGAGCCAGCGCCAGCCCACGCGCCCATCCAACGGCGTTCGGCCCGGCGCGAATGTCAGGCCGGTGAGAGTGGCCAAGCGCAACAGGTTCGCGGCGTGATCCCGCGCGCGCAAGCGCGGCTCGAAGTCGTCAATGTGTTGCGTTGCGCCGAACAGCATTTCGCCGGGCGCGATGGTGAGAGCGAAGCCCGCGCCCACCATGGGCAGATGCGGCGTCGTGCCCGGCGTTGTGTGCACCAGGCTCAACTGCCCGCGCGTGGCATGCAGCGGTGGCGCCGTGGTGCCCAGCAGGTGAAGGCAAGCGCCGGCGTTGGCCAGCACCATGCAAGGCGCTTGGGCCAGGCAGCGGCCATCTTCGCCCAGGGCTTGCCACTGGTTGCCCACTTGGCGCAAGGCGGCCACATGGTGGCCGCCCATGAAACTTGCCGCTGCCTGTTGCAGGAACCAGCGCACGAGTTCTGCCGGCCGCACCCAGCCACCGCCGGGGTAGAACCAGGCCGGGTGCGGCACTGGCAGGCCGCATAGGGCCGTGGCGCTCGCGGCGTCGAGCGCCTGAACGTACTGCGGCGGCAAGCCCAAAGCCGTGGCGCGTTCACGCATGGCGGCCAGGCTCAGCCCTGAGCTTTCCAGCCGCAGCACGCCACCCAGCGCGCCAACCACACCATCAGCCAAGGCTTGGGCAACGACCTGGCGCGCATGCAATGCGGCCACGCGGTTGAAGCGTGCATGGTGGCCATCTGCCGCATGCAACACGCCGTGAAACACGCCCGCGGGGTTGCCGGACGCTTCATGCGCGGGCTGCGCGTGTTGATCAAGCACCACGCAAGGCACGCCCTGCTGCGCCAGGGCCCAGGCGCAGGCGCTGCCGGCCAGGCCGGCGCCGATGACCAGGGCCGAGCTGGTCACCGTGTCGTCACGGGCCAGCCTGGCCGGGGCCCGCGGCTGGTGTTGCCACATGCCGCCCGGTGCGACTGGCGTGAAGCCGGCATGCCGCAGCGCCACGGCGTCTTGCTCCTGCGAAAGCGGTGCCCACAGCCGCGCCAGCGGCGCACACAAACGGGCCAAGGGCTTGAAGCGCCGCGCGTCCAGATGGCTGGGTGCGAACAGCGGGGCGTCGACGCACATGGCGTCACATGAGGCCAGCAACTCGCGTTGCCAGCGCGCCCAGGTGCCGACTGCCAGCAGCAATTCGATGCGCCCGCTGTCCAGGCTCAGGCGGTGCAGATCGGGCGTGAGCACCGGCCAATGCCGGGCCAGCGCCTGCGCGCGCTGTTGATGTGCGCTGCCAGTGAACTCGGTGGTTAACCGGGCCACGCTCGGCGGCGCCGGCTCGACCACGATGATGATCAAGCGCTGGCTGCGTGCGGGGTCTTCAGCCCAGGCCTGCCACAGCGCCAACAGCCGCTCGCCTCGCCCCAGGCCATGAATGAACGCCACGAAGCGCGTGCGCCCGGACCAGCGCTGCAACTCAGCGGGCCAGGCGTTCGGCAAAAGCAAAGGGGCACCGAAGTGCCCCTTGTCCTGCTGCATCGCCACTTGAGCGTCAGACGCGCTTGCGGTATTCGTGCGTGCGCGTGTCGATCTCGATCTTGTCGCCGGTTTCCACGAACAGCGGCACCGAGATTTCAAGCCCGGTGGCCAGCTTGGCCGGCTTGAGCACCTTGCCCGAGGTGTCGCCCTTGACGGCGGGTTCGGTGTAGCTGATCTCGCGCACCAGGGTGGTGGGCATTTCCACCGAGATGGCCTTGCCGTCGTAGAAGACGACTTCAACGGCCATGCTGTCTTCCAGGTACTGGATGGCATCGCCCATGTTCTCGGCTTCCACCTCAAACTGGTTGTAGTCGGCGTCCATGAACACGTACATGGGGTCGGCAAAGTAGGTGTAGGTGCAGTCCTTCTTTTCGAGGATCACCTGGTCCATCTTGTCGTCGGCCTTGAACACGAGTTCGGTGCCCGAGGCGTTCAGCAAGTTCTTCAGCTTCATGCGCACGGTGGCCGAATTGCGCCCGCCACGGCTGTATTCCGTTCTGAGCACGACCATCGGCTCCTTGCCGTTCATGATGACGTTGCCGGCGCGAATTTCCTGGGCGATTTTCATGGGAGTCAGCGGCGAGAGGCCGGTTGGGCAAAGCCCGCGATTCTAGCGGCTTTCAGTGGCGAACTGGAGCAGCCGGGTGGTGAGATCAGGCTGAGTTGCCAACCGCTCGCGCCAGGCCAGCGCATGGTCGCGCCAGGCCTGCGCCGCGGGCCAGGTTAGCGGCGGGGGTGCCAGCCCGTTCCAGGCTGCAAACAGCCGGCTCAACGGGCCGGCCAACTCGGCGCCGGCGCAAGCCAGGTAGGTGGCCAGGAATGCCTGAAGCTTGGGGCCATGCGCACCATCGTGCTGCGGGTAGATCTGCCACACAAACGGCCGACCCGCCCATTGCGCGCGCACGAACGAATCTTCGCCGCGTACGAAGTTCAGGTCGCTCGCCCAGAGCAGGTGGTCGAAGTCGGTCTGTGTCAACCAGGGCAGGGCCAGGCAGCGCAGGCCTGGCGGCCAGAGCGCGCGATCGGCCAGCACGGCCGCAGCTGCGGCGCCCGGCGCCAGCAGCAAGGCGGTGGGTTGGCCGGCCAATGCACCCAGCAAGTCAGCCAGGGGCGCCTGCGGGTAGCAAAAGAGGCTCACCACATGCTCGCCGGGCCGCCACGCCAGCCCCATGCTGGCCAGCCAGCGTTTTGCATCGAACGCTGCCTGCCTGGAAAGCAGGCCGGGCTCACGGATCAGGCCACCGCTGGCGGGCGTGAAGCCGGGGTAGTAGAAGCGCTTGACCAAGCCGCGCCCGGGCCCCGCCGCTACTGGCGACGCCAGGCCGTGGCAGCGCTGCGCAAAGGGCTCGGCGCTGAGGTATTCGAGGTTGATCCACAGCGGCGGGCTTGCACACTGGGCCATGGCGTGGATGAATGCGGGCTCGGGGTCGCAGCCGAAGGTTTCAACCACCACATCGCCCGGTGTCACGTTCCCCTGTTGCGCCCAGGCCAGGATCTCGACGCCGGCAGTGTCTTGCGGTGCCATCCAGCCCAGTGCACGCGCGTCATCCAGCCACAGCCGCACCCGCTCACCACGTTGTGCCAGGTCGCGCGCCAGGCGCAGGGCTACACCGACATCACCAAAGTTGTCGATCACGCGGCACATCAGTTCCCATTGCATGGGCCCATTATTGAAGGCGGCGAGAATGCGCCGCGATGAGCGAAGACAGCCCTGGACACGTTGACGAACCGGCCGCGCCCGGGCGTGAACGCCTGCTGGCCGACGTGGCGGCGCTGCCCGCGTTGCCCGGTGTGTACCGCTACTTCGACGCCCAGGGCAACGTGCTGTACGTGGGCAAGGCGGCCAACCTGCGCAAGCGCGTGGCCAGCTACTTCCAGAAAGACCATGGCGGCACGCGCATCGGCCACATGGTGGGCCGCATCGAGCGCCTGGAAACCACGGTCGTGCGCAACGAGGCCGAGGCCTTGCTGCTGGAAAACAACCTCATCAAGACGCTGAACCCCAAGTTCAACATTCTGTTTCGGGATGACAAGAGTTATCCGTACTTGAAGATCACTGGCGTGGCCGCGGCCGATGGCGCGCAAGCGGGCCATTCAGCACTCGCCAATGCGGCAGAGCCCCAATTGGCTTCAAGGTATCCGCGCGTGGCCTACTACCGCGGCAGCGTGGATCGCAAGCACCGCTACTTCGGCCCCTACCCGGGGGCCTGGGCGGTGAAGGAAACCATCCTGTTGGTGCAGAAAATCTTTCGCCTGCGCACCTGCGAAGACTCGGTCTTCAACCATCGCTCGCGGCCGTGCCTGCTGTATCAAATTCAACGTTGTTCGGCGCCCTGTGTGGGCCATGTGAGCGCGGCCGATTACGCGCGCGACGTGCGCAGCACCGAGCGCTTTCTGCTCGGCGAAGCGCAGGAAGTGATTGCCGATTTGCAGCAGCAAATGAACGCCAACGCCGACGCATTGGAATTCGAAAAGGCGGCGCAATGGCGCGACCGCATAGCCGCCCTGTCGAAGGTGCTGCACCAGCAATCGATGGAACCCAGCAGCCTGTCGGCGGTGGAGCGCGATGTCGACATCCTGGCCGTGCGCGTGGCCGGCGGCCGCGCCTGTGTCAACTTGGCCATGGTGCGCGGCAGCCGCCATCTGGGTGACCGCGCCTACTTTCCGGCGCATGTTGACGATGCCGCGGCGCTGGAGCTTGAAGAAGCCGCTGTGCTTGACGCCGCACCCGCGCCGCCGCGCAGCCCCGAGCGTTTGGTGCTCGAAGCCTTCCTGGCGCAGCACTACCTGGGCCAGGCCGTGCCGGCCGCGCTGGTGCTCAGCCACGCCGTGGCGCCCGAGCTGATCGACGCCTTGTCGCAAGCCGCTGGCCAGCGCGTGCGTGCCCAGCACCAGCCGCGCGAGCAGCGCCGCATCTGGCTGGAGATGGCGGCCAAGGGCGCCGAGATTTCACTCGCCCGGCTGCTGGCTGAAGAAGGCTCGCAGCGCGACCGCACGCGCGCCTTGGCCGAAGCGCTCGACCTGGAGCAGGCCGAGCTGGACGCGCTGCGCATCGAGTGCTTCGACATCAGCCACACGGCCGGTGAAAGCACGCAGGCGTCATGCGTGGTCTTCGCTAACCACCAGATGCAGCCGGCACAATACCGCCGCTACAACATCAACGACGTGACACCGGGTGATGACTATGCCGCCATGCGCCAGGTGCTGATGCGCCGCTATGCAAAGCTGGCCGAAAGCCTGAATGACGGCGCCGCGGCGGGCGGCGCAACGGGCGCGGCCAGGTTTCCCGACGTGGTGCTGGTCGATGGCGGCCTTGGCCAGGTCAGCATGGCGCGCGAGGTGTTTGAAGAGCTGGGGCTGGATCTGTCGCTGATCGTCGGCGTTGAAAAAGGCCAGGCCCGCAAGGTCGGCCTGGAAGAGCTGGTGTTTGCCGATGGCCGGGCCAAGCTCAGCCTGGCCGCCGATTCGGCTGCGTTGATGCTGGTGGCGCAGATTCGCGACGAAGCGCACCGCTTCGCCATCACCGGCATGCGCGCCAAGCGGGCCAAGGTACGCACCGGCGGCAGCCGGCTTGAAGAGATTGCTGGCGTCGGGCCGAAGAAGCGTTCGGCCTTGCTGCAGCGCTTTGGCGGCGTGCGCGGCGTCGGGCAGGCCAGTGTCGATGACCTGGCCAGTGTGGAAGGCATTTCAAAGGCGTTGGCCGAGGAGATCTACCGTGTCCTGCATTGACAAGTTCCGCTTCAGTTTGATGTTTGGTCTGTTGGCCTTGCTTGCCGCCTGCGGCAGCCGCAATGCCACGCCGCCTGTGGCAGCGCCGGCTCCCGCACCAGCACCAGCACCAGCACCAGCACCAGCACCAGCACCGATAGCGGGGCCCAGTGGGTCCGTGGTGCCCACGCGCCCCGTCGCGCCGCCTACGGCAGCCGCGCCGGCGCCCGCCCCGGCTGCGCGCGCCGCACCGGCGCGCAGTTGGGACGAGTACCGGCTGCTCGCCGCGCACAAGCTGGTCAGCGCCAACCCGCGCGGCAGCTACCTGGGCGAGGTGGTGCAGCCCTTGCTGGCCATACCGGTGCTCGAGATCGAACTCCATGCCGATGGCAGCGTGCAGGCCATCAAGGTGCTGCGCCAGCCCAGCCAGGCCACCGACACCGTGGCGCTGGCCACCGCTGCGGTGAGGCGGGCCGCGCCGTTTGGGGTGGTGGGCCACTTGCCGCGACCGTGGAAGTTCACCGAGGTCTTTCTGTTCAACGACGAGCGCCAGTTCAAACCACGCAGCCTCGACAACTGACGCGCAACTCAGACGCAACCGAAGCGCAGCTCAAGCGCAGCCCAAGCGCAACTGAGGCGGCGGGCACAATCAACGC
Organism: Burkholderiales bacterium; assembly: GCA_043766725.1. Lineage (GTDB taxonomy): Bacteria > Pseudomonadota > Gammaproteobacteria > Burkholderiales > Burkholderiaceae_C > Rubrivivax. The sequence continues at coordinate 9,845 of JAYUHT010000424.1, forward strand.
CATGTTCCTGACCATCCCGACCATGCTGACTTGGGCGCGCATCGTGGCCATTCCGCTGATCGTCGGGGTGTTCTTCCTGCCGCTTGAAGCGCCCGTGCGCAACCTGGTGGCCACGGTGCTGTTCGTGGCCGTGGCGCTGACCGATTGGCTCGACGGCTGGCTGGCGCGCAAGCTCAACCAGACCTCGGCCTTCGGCGCGTTTCTCGACCCCGTGGCCGACAAGTTCCTGGTCGTGGCCGCGCTGCTCATCTTGTTGCAGCTCGACCGCGTCAACGCCTTCATCGCGTTGGTCATCATCGGCCGCGAGATCGCCATTTCGGCGCTGCGCGAATGGATGGCGCAGATCGGTGCGTCGCGCAGCGTGGCGGTGCACCGCGTGGGCAAGCTCAAGACCGTGGCGCAGATGGTGGCCATACCGTTCTTGCTGTATGACGGCGCGTTGTTCAGGGTGATCGACACGCGCATCTGGGGCACGGTGCTGATCTACATTGCATCGCTGCTGACCATCTGGTCGATGGTGTATTACCTGCGCAAGGCGGTGCCCGAGATCCGCGCGCGTGTGCGCTAGGCGTGCCGCATCCAACGCGCGCGCTGGCTGCGATGCCGGCACTCTTTGTGCTCATCTGGAGCACCGGTTTCGTGGTCGCGCGGTACGGCATGCTCTACGCCCCACCGCTGAGCTTTTTGTGCCTGCGCTACCTGCTTTCCATGCTGGCCTTTGCCGTGTGGTTGGGCCTGGCACGGCCGCGCTGGCCGCAGCGCCGCGAGCAGT
>JAYUHT010000425.1:0-4016 GCA_043766725.1 Burkholderiales bacterium
GTCGCCACCTTCAGCCTGCAAGCGGTGCTTGAAAGCGTGCTGCCGCGCGAACGCGCACGCGCCTTCGAGTTCAGCTTTGTTGAGGCCGACGGCTCGCGCCTGGCACGCGCCGGCCTGCCACGCGGCGCCGGCGTGTACCGCGCCGAGCGGCTGGTTGACCTGCCCGGCACCGGGCTGCAACTGCGCGTGAACAGCGCCACCGGGCGGCCCAGCCTGGTGCCCAACCTGACCACCGCGCTGGTGCTGGGCTTGTCGCTGGCCTTGTTCGGCCTGGTCATCGTGCTGGCGCGCGACGTGCGCAAGCGCTCGCACGCCGAACGCCAACTGGCCGAGGCCCTGGCCTTTCGCAAGGCGATGGAAGACTCGCTCAGCACCGGCTTGCGCGCGCGCGACCTGGCCGGGCGCATCACCTACGTGAACCCGGCGTTCTGCACCATGGTGGGCTTTGCGCCCGAAGCCCTGCTCGGCCAAGCCCAACCGCCGTATTGGCCCACCGAACTGGCCGACGAATACCAACGCCGCCAGGCACACCGCTTGACGCCCCCGGTGGCCGGCCAGGTGGGCGCGCGTGAAGGCTTCGAGACCCTGTTCATGCGCCAGGGCGGCGAGCGCTTTCCGGTGATGATCTACGAAGCCCCGCTGGTCGACGGCCAGGGCCGGCACACCGGCTGGATGAGCGCGGCGCTGGACATCAGCCACCAGCGCCGCATGGAAGAGCTGGCGCGCCAGCAGCAAGAAAAACTGCAAGCCACGGCGCGCCTGGCCACGGTGGGCGAGATGGCTTCGCTGCTCAGCCACGAACTCAACCAACCCCTGGCCGCGATCGCCAGCTATGCCAGCGGCTCGCTCAACATGGCCGACGAGCCCGATGCGCAGGCCCTGATGCGCCAGGGCCTGCAACGCATCTGCGAACAGGCCGACCGCGCCGGGCGCGTGATCAAGAGCGTGCACGACTTCGTGCGTCGGCGCGAGCAGTCGCGCGAGGCGCTGGACGCGGCCGCGCTGCTCGATGCCGCCCTGCCCCTGGTGCGCATGCAGGCGCGCAAGAGCGGCACGCACATCGAGCTCGACCTGCCCGCCAGCCCGGCCAGCGTTTGGTGCGACCGCACGATGATCGAGCAGGTCTTGATCAACCTGGCGCGCAACGCCATCCAGGCCATGGAGCTGCTCGAACCCGGCCAGCGCGTGCTCACGCTGCGCGTGCGCCAGGTGCATGCGCGCTGGGTCGCCTTCAGCGTCATCGACAACGGCCCGGGCATCGGCACCGAGGTGGCCGCGCGCTTGTTCACACCGTTCTTCACCACCCGCGCCGAAGGCATGGGCCTGGGCCTGAGCCTGTGCCGCACGGTGGTGGAGCAGCACGGCGGTGAACTGACCTTTGCCTCGCCGCCGCCCGGGCGCGCGGCGGGCACCGAGTTTCGGTTTACGCTCGCCGCCCCACCCAACGCGCGCGACGCCGCATCGACGTGAGCACCACCTCGCCAACGCCCAGCCTGGGCCTGCCCACCGTTTACTTGGTGGATGACGAAGACGCCGTGCGCGACGCGCTGGCCTGGCTGCTGCGTTCGCGCCGCCTGCTTTCGGAAGGCTTTGCCGGCGCGTTGGAGTTTGTGCAGCATGTGCAGCAGCGCCTGGCACCCGGGCAGCCCGACTGGCCGCGCGCGCCGGCCTGCCTGGTGCTGGACATGCGCATGCCCGGCATGAACGGCCAGGCGCTGTTCGAATGGCTGATCGAGCGCGGCCTGCTGGCCCTGCTGCCGGTGATCTTCCTCACTGGCCATGGCGACGTCGCCACCGCGGTGGCCGCGGTCAAGCGCGGCGCATTCGACTTTGTGGAGAAGCCGTTTTCCAATAACAGCCTGGTTGACAGGATCGAACAGGCCCTGGCACTCAGCGCGGCCGAATTGGCACGCCGGCATGAACGGGCCACGCATGCGCATGCCCTGGGTGAGCTGACGGAGCGCGAGCGCGAGGTCATGCAGCAAGTGGTGGCCGGCCGGCCCAACAAACTCATCGCCGACGCCCTGGGCATCAGCGTGCGCACGGTTGAAGTGCACCGCGCGCGCTTGTTCGAGAAGATGGGCGTGAAGTCGGCTGTGGAGCTGAGCAACCTGTTGCGGGCGGATCAATGAGCCCCGCCCGGCCGCCCGAAGGGGCTCGCACCGCAGTGCGCAGCACGAAGGCATCCCAATTCCCCGCCCGGCCGCCCGAAGGGGCTCGCACCGCAGTGCGCAGCGCGAAGGCATCCGAATGAGCCTGGGCGAGTTCGACCTCATTGCCAAGTACTTTGAACGGCCTGTTCAACGGGCGGTTAAAGGCATCGGCGACGACTGCGCGCTGCTCGCGCCCGCGCCGGGCATGCAACTGGCCGTGTCCAGCGACATGCTGGTCGAGGGCCGGCACTTCTTGTCCACCGTCGCGCCGCAGCACCTGGGCCACAAGGCCCTGGCCGTGAACCTGAGCGACCTGGCCGCCTGCGGCGCGCAACCGCTGGCCTACACGCTGGCGCTGGCCATGCCGCGGGTCGACGAAACCTTTCTGGCCGGTTTCGCAACGGGCTTGCATGCCCTGGCAAATGAGCAAGGCATCGAACTCGTTGGCGGCGACACCACCGCCGGGCCGCTGGCCATCTGCATCACGGTGTTCGGTGAAGTGCCGCCCGGCCAGGCGCTCTTGCGCAGCGGCGCCAAGGTGGGCGACGACATCTGGGTCAGCGGCGTGCTGGGCGACGCGCGCCTGGCGCTCGAAGCTTTTCGCGGCACGCTGGCCTTGAGCGGCGATGCTTTCGCGCAGGTGCGCCGTGCCATGGAATGCCCCACACCGCGCGTGGCGCTGGGCCTGGCCTTGCGCGGCCTGGCCAGCAGCGCCATCGACCTGAGCGACGGCCTGGTGGGCGACCTGGGCCACGTGCTGGCGCGCAGCGGCGTGGGCGCCAGCATCCACACCGCGGCCCTGCCGCGCAGCGCCTGCCTGCGTGTGCAAGACCCGGCCGTGCAGCTACTGTGCGGCGTGGCCGGCGGTGACGATTACGAGCTGCTGTTCACCACCCCGGCCGGCCGCCACGCTGCGGTGCTGGCCGCAGGCTTGCAGGCCGGCGTGGCGGTCAACCGCATCGGCGTAATCGACGCACAGCCTGGCTTGCGCCTGCTCGATGAAACCGGTGCGCCGCTGAAGCAACACTTCAACGCCTTCGATCATTTCAAGTCATGAACGCCGCCCGCCGCGCCAGTGCGCGCCTGATGTTCGAGCACCCGGCCCATCTGCTGGCCCTGGGCTTTGGCAGCGGCCTGGCGCCGCGCGCGCCCGGCACGGTGGGCACGCTGTGGGCCTGGCTGACCTGGCTGTTGCTGGCGCGCGGGCTGGGTGATGCGGTGAGTGATGCAGTGAGTGATGCACAGTTGGCGCTGCTGCTCGCCGCGGCCTGGCTGGTGGGCGTGTGGGCCTGCACCGTGTGTGCGCGCAACATGGCCGTGAGCGACCCGGGCGCCATCGTCTGGGACGAGATCGTCGCCTTCTGGTTGGTGCTGTGGCTGGCCACGCCCATGGAGTGGTGGGGCCAGCTCGCGGCCTTCGCGCTGTTCCGCTATTTCGATGCCGCCAAGCCCGGCCCCGTGGCCTGGGCCGACCAGCACTTCAAACCCGCCCCGGGCGCGCCGATCACCTGGCGCGCCGGCCTGGGCATCATGCTTGATGACCTGGTCGCGGCGGGCTGCACCCTGCTCGTCATCACTCTCGTCATCACCCTGTGGCGCATCCTATGGAACTGAATGTTTTTGAAGCCGACGTGGTGGCCTTGGCCACCGCAATGCGCGCGCGCGGCTGGATGTTGGCCAGCGCTGAGAGCTGCACTGGCGGCCTGATTGCCGCGGCCTGCACTGCGGTGGCCGGGTCGAGCGACTGGTTCGAGCGCGGCTTCGTCACCTACAGCAACGCCGCCAAGACCGAATTACTCGGCGTGCCGGCGCTGCTGATCGACGCGCACGGCGCGGTGAGCGAGGCAGCGGCGTGCGCGATGG
>JAYUHT010000426.1:0-4013 GCA_043766725.1 Burkholderiales bacterium
CTTGGCGCCGGCCGCGGCAAAGCGGGCGATGATGGTGTCGCCGCGCAGCAGCTCCGGGCCGGTCATCACCACCGGCTGCCAGGTGGCAGTGTCGAGGTAATAGTTGCCCGAAATGCCGTGCCGCGCCGTGGGCGTGCCGGTGATCAAAGACATGTTGTTGGGGCAGGTGAACGACGGCATCGAGCCGTCGGCCACGCTGGCGAAGCCCTGGCTGATGAAGCGCGCAATGTTCGGTGTGCTGCCGTCGGCCAGGTACTGCTGCAAGTAGCGCGGGTCGCCGCCGTCAATGCACACTGCCACCACGGGGCGCAAGGGCCAGCGGTAGGCAGTGCCGTTGATGTTCAGCGTGCGGGTGTTGTGCTGGGCGGCCATGGTGGGCAGACCTTTCATTCCAGACAGGGCTTGGCAAGTTGCGCGGCGCCGAAGCGGCGGCGCGGGCGAGACCGATTCTGTCAACAACCGGCCTCCGGTTGGCGCGCCGGCCTGGCTTTGCAACAGAACGTGCGCCAGTGGGCGCGAGTGGGCACGGCAGCTTGACCACCGTCGCGGCCCGCTGCACGCTGGTGTTAGGCCCAGGCAACCTGCGCCAGGGCCGAGAAATGCCCCTGCAAAACGCATCAGCTTTGTTACCCCGGCGCGGTGCGCGCTGTGGACAATCCCGCGCAACCCAAGGAGCCCCCGCATGAAGACCGCCCTCGTATGCCTGGCCGCCAGCATGAGCCTACTGGCCGCACCGGCCTTTGCGCAAGCCAAGAAGAAAGCTGCGCCGCCGGCCAAGACCGAAGCCGCGCCGCCGGCAGCCGGCCAAGACCAGATCGCCGCGTTGAAATTGGCCGACGTGGGCGACTACACCTGCGAGTTCAATGAAAAGATCAAGGTGCATGAGCACCCGCAGCACGCCGGCTATGTGGCCGTGGAACACCGCAGCAAAAGCTACCTGATGCGCCCGGTGCTGTCGCACACCGGCGCCATTCGCCTGGAAGACATGCGCGGGCAGATGTTGATGATCCAGATCGCCACCAAGTCGATGCTGATGGACGCCAAGATCGGCCAGCGCCTGGCCGACGGCTGCTTGCGCGCCGGCGACGCCGACCGCGTGGTGCCGCCCAGCGAGAGCCTGGGCATCGAGCCGGCCAAGGCCGCGGCCAAGACGAGCTGAATCAAGCCGGCGGCGTGATGCTGCCGGCGTATTCGGCCAACTGTTCCAGGATCAAGCTGCCGCGCTCATCGGCCAGCGGCTGCAAGGCGCGCAATTGCTCGAAGAACTGCGCCAGCGTGGTGGCCCCGCCCGCACCGTGGTGCAGCCGCGCCGCGCAGTGGGCCTGCCAGGCCGCGCGTTCCTCGTCGGTCAAGCTGCTGGCGTGGTTGCGCGCCCGGTAGCGAAACAGCAACTCGGCCAGCCGCTCGTCTTGAAACGCCGGTTGCCGCTGCGCCAGGGCATCCGGCGCCAGGCCGCGCAGGCGTTGCAGCGTGCGCCGATCTTCATTGCCGATGAAGCCGCCGTAAAGGTCTTCATCGACATCCACCTCGCCGCTGCGTTCGGGCCGCTCAAACACCTCCATCCACAGGCCGGCCAGCTTTGATGCGCCGCGCGCCGCCAGCTCGGCATGGCGCAGGCATTGTTCGACATCGATGCCCCATTGCGCGGCCAGCGCCGGCGTCAGCGTCTTGAGCTGGCCCACGACGACGGGCGAGCGGTTCAGGTGAATGGTCTTGATCGGCAGCCGCGCCTGCCCTTCGGGCAGGTCGTCATTACGCACGAACAGGCGTTCGCGCACCTGCTGCGCGTTCAAGTCGAACAGCTCCGCGGGGTCGGTCGACAGGTCCCACACGATGACTTCGTTCTTGTGCTGCGGATGCGGCGCCAACGGCCAGACGACGGCCGTGCAGCCGCGTTCGCTGGCATAGCGGCCCGAGATGTGGATGAAGGGCCGGCCCACGCCCATTTCATGCAGCACCGCCTCTTTGCGGCGCAGGCGCAGGCAGAAGTCCCAGAGCTTGGGCTGCTCCTTCTTGATCGCCCGGGCCAGCGAAAGGGTGGCGCGCACGTCTGACAGTGCGTCGTGCGCGGTCTCATGCACCAGGCCGTTGGCGGCGGTCAGGTCGGTCAGTTTGAACGAGGCACGGCCGTATTCATGCGTGGGCCAATTCAGGCCACCCGGGCGCAGCGCACGGGCGGCACGCACCACGTCGAGCAAGTCCCAGCGGCCGCAGTCGTTCTGCCATTCGCGCGCATAAGGGTCGATGAGGTTGCGCCAGAAGAGGAAGCGCGTCACCTCGTCATCAAAGCGAATCGAGTTGTAGCCCACGCCCACCGTGCCCGGGCGCGCCAGCTCGGCTTCGATCTGCGCGGCGAAGCGTGCTTCAGTGACGCCATGAGTCAGGCAGGCTTGCGGCAGGATGCCGGTGAGCAAGCAGGCTTCGGGGTCGGGCAGCACATCGGGCGCGGGCTGGGAGTAAAGCTGCAGCGGGGCTTCGATTTCGTTCAACTCGGCATCGGTGCGCACGCCGGCGAATTGCGACGGCCGGTCGCGCCGGGGCACCCGGCCGAAGGTTTCGTAGTCGTGCCAGAAGAAGCTGAAATTGTTCATAGCCCCAATTGCCTGGCCGCCAGGTCTTTCATGATCTCTTCGCTGCCGCCACCAATCATCATCACCTTGGTTTCGCGGTACAGCCGCTCGCTCTTGGTGCCGCGCATGAAGCCCATGCCGCCGAGAATCTGCACCGCCGAATCGGTGCACAACTGCATCGCCCGCGTGGCCACCACCTTGGCCATGCAGGTGCGGGCCACCAGCACGTCAGCGCGTTCGGTTTTGTGGTGCAGCCGCCAGGCCAGGTCGTACACAAACGCGCGCGCCTGCTCCACCGCGGTGACCATGTCGACCAGCTTGTGGCGGATCACCTGGCGCTCGACCAGCGCCGCGCCAAAGGTCTTGCGCTCGCGCGCCCAGGCCAGGGCTTCTTCGGTGCAGGCTTGGGCATAGGAATACGACAGCGCAGCCATCATCAAACGCTCTTGATTGAAGTTGCGCATGATGGCCTTGAAGCCTTCGCCTTCAACACCAATCAAATGCGCCACGGGCACCCGGCAGTTGTCGAAGCGCAGATGCGCGGTGTCAGATGCCCACCAGCCCATCTTGCGCAGTTCGCTGCGGCTCAAGCCCGGGGTATCGCCGTCCACCAACAGCAGCGAAATGCCGCCGGAGCCGCGGCTTTGCGGCGTGGTGCGCACGGCCACAGTCAGGAAGTCGGCGCGCATGCCACTGGAGATGAATGTTTTTTCGCCGTTCAGCACATAGTGATCGCCGTCGCGCTGTGCCGTGGTGCGCAGCGCGGCCACGTCGCTGCCGCCGCCGGGCTCGGTGATGGCCAATGCCGCGACCTTGTCGCCCGCCAGCACCGGCGGGATCACCCGCTGCTGCAACCACGCGCTGCCGCTGTCGCGAACTGGCGGCAGGGCAATCTGGTGCGTGCCCAGGCCGGTCTGCACGCCGCCGCTGCCGGGGCGGGCCAGTTCTTCGGCGCTGACCAGGCTGTAGAACACATCGGTGGGCGTGCCGCCGAGTTCTTCGGGGTAGCCCAGGCCGAGCAGGCCGATCGCCGCGGCCTTTTTGTGCAGCGCGCGCGGAAAGCCACCGGCTTCATCCCACTCGTTCACGTGGGGCTCGATTTCGCGTTGCACGAAGGCCCGCAACGTGGCGCGAAACGCCTCGTGTTCGGCGCTGAAAAGGTCATTGCGGGCGGTGAGGTCGAACATGGTGTGGGCGATGGGAGAATGCGCGCCCGCAGTGTGCCCCATGCGCCACGCGCCTCGACTCAAAGCCCCCGGAGAACTGTTCGATGACCCGCGTTTTCAATTTTTCAGCCGGCCCTGCCGCGCTGCCTGAACCCGTGCTGCACCAAGCGGCCGCAGAGATGCTCGACTGGCACGGCAGCGGCATGAGCGTGATGGAGATGAGCCACCGCGGCAAGGAATTCATCGCCATCCACGCCGAGGCCGAAAGCCTGCTGCG
>JAYUHT010000427.1:0-3994 GCA_043766725.1 Burkholderiales bacterium
CAGCGCCCAGCTCAGTCGCTTGGGCCAGGCAGGGTCGTGCGCTGGGGCCTGCGCGATCAACGAACGGCTGCTCATCGCGGGAACCTTCGTGCTGCGCACTGCGGTGCGAGCCCCTTCGGGCGGCCGGGCGGGGCTCATGGGGAAACCTTCGTGCTGCGCACTGCGGTGCGTGCCCCTTCGGGCGGCCGGGCGGGGCTCATCGGCAATGCATCACCACCGGCAACAGCTCGCCCGGCGCGCTGAGCGGCGGCGCCGGTGCGCCGTGCAACTCGTCTTCATGTTGGGCATACAGCTGCGCCAACAGGGCGGGCGTGACCTGCGCGGTGGGCAGGTCAAATTCCAGTTCGCCGTTGCGCAGGCCGATGATGCGTGCGAAGCGTTCCAGCGCCACTTCAACTTGGTGCAGCGTCACCAGCAGGGTGGCGCCGCGTTCGCCGGCTTCATCCACCAAAGCGGCCATGGCCTGGCGCGCGCGCGTGGGGTCGAGCGCAGACAGCGGCTCGTCGATCAACCACAGCGAGGCCGGCGCCACCAGGGCGCGGCTCAGCGCCACGCGCTGGCGCTCGCCGCCCGAGAGGCGGTCGACGCGCTCGAACAGTTTGTCGGCCATGTCAAAGCGATCCAGCGCGGCGTGCGCGCCGGCAATGTCCACCGGGTACAGCAGCGAACGCAGGCTGCGGCCCAAGCTCATGGCCGGCAGTTGCGCGGCCAGAACGGCGGTGACCACGCGCTGGCGCGGTGGCAGCGGCGGCACCTGGGGCGCCAGGATCAGCCGCCCGCGCAGCGCCTTCAGCGCCGCGGGGCGCGCTTGCCACGGGTCTTGCCCATCGAGCTTCACACCACCGCCCACCGGCTTGAGCGCGGCCCCGGCCAGGGCCAGCAAGGTGGTCTTGCCGGCGCCGGAAGGGCCGATCACGGCCACCTGCTCACCGGCGTGCACACGCAGGGTGATGTTCTGCAGCGCACGCTCCTTGGCGTGGCGCGCCGCCTGGTGGCGCGCGCTGGCGCCGATGAGTTCGACTTGCAAGGCGCGCCTACAACAAGCCGGCGCTCTTGGCCGCGGCCTCGATGCCCTTGTAGTTGTCCACCTTGCTGGGCACGAAGCGCGTGGCGCGTTGCAGCTCGAGAATTTCCTTGCCTTCGGCGGTGTCGCGGCTCAGGCTCAACAAGGCCTGTGTTAACTTTTCACGTAAGGCGGCGGGCATGTCGGCGTGCACCGTCCAGTTGTAGTCAAAGTAGGGCGCGGTGGTGTAGAAGACCCGCACCTGGTTGGTGTCGACCTTCTTGTCGGCGACGAATTTGTCCCAGACCGAAATGTTCAGCGCCCCGGCGCTGACCTTGCCCGACGCCACCGCGGCAATCGTGGCGTCGTGTGCGCCGCTGTAGGCCACGCGGCGGAAGTCTTTTTCCGGGTCCAGCCCGGCTTGCAGCAGGAAACTGCGCGGCATCAAGTGGCCGCTGGTGGAACTTTGCGAGCCGAAGCTCAGGTCTTTGCCCTTCAGGTCGGCCAGGGTCTTGATGGTGGCGTCGGTGGTGATGAACACCGAGCGAAATTTTTCGTCTTCTTCGCGCTGCGCGATCGGTATCACCTTGCCGCCTGAGCGAATGTGCGCCTGCACGAAGGTGAAGCCGCCAAACCAGGCCATGTCGACCTTCTTGTTGGCCAGCGCTTCCACCGAAGCGGCGTAGTCGGTGACCGGTGTGAACTCGACCTTCATGCCCAGCTTGCCTTCCAGGTACTTCACCAGCGGCGCGGCCTTGCGTGCCAGTTCGGTGGGGGCTTCGTCGGGAATGGCGGTGATGCGAAACACTTGTTGCGCGTGCGCACTGATGGCGCCAATGCACAGCAAGGCGCAGGTCAACAGTGAGCGCAAGGTGCGCGAGGGTGAAAGACTCAACATGGCAAGCTCCTTGTCAAGGGGTTGAACGAGGGGTGGCAACCTTACACCGGCCGGGCCACGCCGGTTTGTTCGCTGCGCAATGGCCCCGCGCCGGGTTGGGCGAGGGTTGACCGGGGTCAGTGGTGGTCAAATGGCGCAGGTGCGCAGCCCGGCAAAGATGTCGTTGCGCTGGGCCCCGAAGTAGTTGCGATAGCGCGGGTGGCGCAGCCGCGCCGAGGTGGCGAACGAGGCGCCGCGCAGCACCGGCCGGCCATCAAACCACGGCGCTGAATAGTCGCGGTAGGCGTGCGGCGCGAAGCCGGGGTAGGGCGCGAATTCGCTGGCCGTCCATTCCCACACCGCGCCCCATTCGAAGGGCTCGCCTTGCGCAGCGCAGTTCAGGGCGGCCCATTCCCATTCGGCTTCGCTGGGCAAGCGGCGGCCGGCCCAGCGGCAATAGGCCCGGGCCTCGTACGCGCTCAGGTTGATGGCGGGCAGGCTCTCGTCCACGGGCTCGGTGCGGCCGAAATGCCGGCGCATGAAGTTGTCGCCATCGCGTTGCACATAACGCGGTGCACGCAGTTGGTTCTGCTGGCGCCATTGCCAGCCGGCGGCGCTCCAGTGGCGTTCATCGTCGTAGCCGCCGGCGCGAATGAAATCGAGGAAACGCCCCCAAGGCAGGGGTGCGCGTTCGATGCTGAACGGCGCCAGGGTGACTTCATGGGTGCCGAGTTCGTTGTCGAACGCGAAGCCGGCGCCGCTGTGGCCGAGCATGAATGTGCCGCCATCGGCCTGCCACTCACCGCGCGGTGCGCTGCCGGCGGAGGCCAGCAGCGGCAGGGGAATGTCCAGCGCCTGTGCCGTGTAGGCCCAGGCTTCGCGGTGCATGTCCTCGTGCAGCAGCACCAGGCGAAAGAAGTACAGCTCGTCATCGCCGGCCTGCGCGCCAGCAGCATCCAGCAAGGCCAGGCTGCGCTCGCGCACCTGGGCGATGTAGCGCTTGGCGGCCGCGGCATCGGGCAAGCTGAGTTGCCAACGCGCTGCATGCGCCACGCTGCTGGAGTCGTACAGCCCGTCGGCGCGGCCCAGCAAGCTGGCGCTGCGCGGCGTGTTGGCCGCGCGCGGGCCGGCCAGGCGATGCGGGTTGCGCGCCAGCCAGTGTTCCTCAAACCAGCCCAGGTGGCCCAGTTCCCACAGCGGCGGGTTGAGTTCGGCGTGCAGCGGCACCTGCATGGCGCGCTCGGCCAGGGCCGTCTCGAAATGGCTGAACAGCGCCAGCGTCTGCGCGCGCGCCTGTGCCAACGCGCTGGCCAATGCTGGGGGCCCGGCCTGTCGCATGTCTTCAGCGGTTTGATGGAACGAAGGCGAGTCGTGCATGTCGTGCATGTCGGGCATGTCGTATAAGGCCTGCGATGAACAAACCCAGTGTGTGCCTGGTGACGCCGGCGCTGGCCGACGCCAACAACGGCAATTGGCAGACCGCGCAACGCTGGGCGCGTTTGCTGGCGGGCGATTATCGAGTCAGCCTGGCCGCGCAATGGACGCCCGCTGCGCCGCCGCATGACGTACTGGTGGCCCTGCACGCGCGGCGTAGCGCGGCCAGCATCGCGGCCTGGCATGAACACGCCGCTGGCAAGCCGCTGGTGGTGGCGCTCACCGGCACCGACCTGTACCGCGACATTGCCGACGATGCCAGCGCGCAGCGTTCACTTGAACTGGCCGATGCGCTGGTGGTCTTGCAGGAAGCCGGGCCGCGCAGCGTGCCCGCGCACCTGCGCCACAAGTGCGTGGTGTCGTTTCAATCCACCACCGTGCGTGCCACGCTGCCCAAGACCAGCCACCATCTGCGCGCTCTGGCCGTGGGCCATTTGCGCGACGTGAAGGGCCCCGAGATCTACTTCGAAGCTGCCCGCGCGCTGGCCGGGCGCGGCGACATCATGCTCGACCACATCGGCAGCGCGCTGGAGCCCGCGCTGGGCGCACAGGCGCAAGCGCTCATGGCCAGCCAGCCGCATTACCGCTGGCTGGGTGGGCTGCCCCATGCCAGCACCCGCCGCCACATCCAGCGCGCCCATGTGCTGGTGCACATGAGCCACATGGAAGGCGGCGCGCAT
>JAYUHT010000428.1:0-3982 GCA_043766725.1 Burkholderiales bacterium
CGCGACACCTTCCTGTCGCCCGAGCAGGTACAGCGCGGCCTGGGCCTGCCGCTGCTGGCCAGCGTGCCGCACGCCGGGCGCTGAGGGTGCTGCCGCCCATGCGCGCCGCGATCACGCGCCGCCGCTTGCTGGCCTGGCCAGCGCTGGCGGCCGTGCCGGGCTTGGCTGCGGCGGCCGCGGCCGGGCCGGCCTTGCAACGCGGCGTCAACCTGAGCCACTGGTTCGAATACGAATGCAACCTGGGGCCCAGTGCGCCGGAGTTGCTTGGCTTGGCCAAGGCGGGGTTGGACCATGTGCGCGTGCCGGTCGACCCGCTGCTGCTGGGCTGGCAGCCGCAACAGGCCAAGCCAACGATTGATGTGACTGGCTTGCGCGCGGCGGTGCAAGCGGCGTTGCTGGCCGGGCTGGATGTGGTGGTGGATCTGCACATGCTCGATGCCACCAAGAAGCTGATCGAGGCCGAGCGCAGCCTGGAGCCGCACCTGGCGGCGCTGTGGTCGCAGCTCGCCGCCGCGTTGGCCGACCTGCCCAGCCAGCGCGTGGCCTTCGAGCTCTACAACGAGCCGCAGTATTACGGGCTGAAGGCGCTGGCCTGGCCGGGCCTGCAGCGCCGCTTGTTGGCGGCGGTGCGCGCCAAGGCGCCGCGCCATTTGGTGCTGCTGGCCGGCAACCAGGGCGGCAGCTTCGAGGGCCTGGCCGACTTGCCGCTGGCCACAGACGAGCACGTGGCCTACACGGTGCACTTCTACGAGCCCTTCTTCTTCACCCACCAGGGTGTGCCCTGGCTGGACCCGCAGCACAGCGCGGCCGGTGCCTTTGCTGCCCTGCGTTACCCGGCGGCCATGGTGGCGCTGGCGCCGCCGCGCAGCGTGCGCCACCACCCGGGCAGCGGCGCCGAACTGGCGCGCTACCGCAGCGAAGACTGGAACGCCCAGCGCATTGAAGACAGCCTGCGCGGCGTGGGCCGCTGGGCGCGGCGCAACCAGGTGCGTGTGCTGTGCAATGAGTTCGGTGTCTTCCGCGACACCGCCGACGCGCTGTCGCGCTACCGCTGGCTGGGCGATGTGCGCCTGGCCTTGCAGCAGCACGGCCTGGGCTGGACGGTGTGGGACTTTGCCCACCACTTCGGCATTGCGCGCAGTGCCGGCCCGGGCACACCGCGTTGGCTTGAAACCGGCGCATTGCGTGCGCTGGGGCTGAAGGCGCGGGAATGACCACCCCGCTGAGCACGACCCCGGGCGCCATGCCGTCCTCGCGCGCGAATCAGTTTGCCTTCTGGCTGTTCGCGCTCGGGCTGGCTTGCTTTCTGGTGTTGCCCGGCTCGACGCTGTTTGCTTTGGGCATCTCCTATGACGCGCCCGGCGGCGCACCCGCAGCCAAGCTGCACCCCGGCAGCCATCTGATGGTCGTGGCCTGGTTCCTGGCCCTGTGCAGCCACGGCAACCCGCTGGGCGCGGCGCTGGCGCAGCTGCGCGCGCAGCGTTTGCTGGCGCTGTACCTGGCGGCCATGCTGGCGCTGTTTGGCTATGCGCTGCTGCGCTACGGCATGGGCGGAGCGGCCTTTCTCATCGACACCCACCTCATGGCCGCCGTGGCGGTGCTGGCGCTGCAGCAGTTCGGGCCACGGCGCCAGCGCCAGACCCTGCTGCTGATGGCCGGGGTGCTGGTGCTCAACGCGGCGCTGGGCATCGGCGAGGCGGCGCTGCAGACGAGGCTGCTGCCCTGGTACATCGGCGGCCAGGCCGAAGTGCCGGAAGATTTTTTCCGCGCTTCGGCGCTGATGGGCCACCCGCTGCAAAACGCGCAGCAAACGGCCACCCTGTTGCCGGTGTTGCTGCTGCTGCCCTTGGCCGCCGGCATTCGCTGCGCGCTGGTGCTGTGGCTGGGCTTGGCCCTGTTGGCGTTTGGCGGGCGCGTCAGCCTGCTGCTGGCGCTGCTGCTGTACGGGGCCGTGTTCGTGGCGCAGGCGTTCAGGCGCCTGCTTGAAGGGCGCCTGAATTACCGGCAGGTCACGGGTGGGGCCATCGGCGTGCTGCTGGCCGCCGCCGCCATGGTGGCCGTGGTGGTGAGTACCGGCCTGGGTGAGCGCATCTTCGCCAGCTTGAGTTGGGACAACAGCGCCAGCGTGCGCGTGCGGGTGTGGGAAGTATTCGGCTACATGAGCGACGTGCAACTGATCTTCGGCGCCACGGCCGACGAGATCGACTTGCTGTACCAGCAACTGGGGCTGGACGCGCGCTTCGAAGCGATCGAGAACTTCTGGCTCCTGGCCTGGGTGCAGTACGGCCTGATGGGTTTCAGCCTGTTCGCGTTTGGCCTGGGCTGCGCGCTTTGCTTCCTGTGGCGCCAGTCGTTCGGGGTCTTTCGCGTTGCCCTGGTGCTGACCTTGCTGGTGTCGTCCACCACCAATTCGCTGGCCGCCAAGACGCCGGCCTGGCTGCTGTTCATGGTGGCGGTGCAGGCGGCGGCGCACCTGCGCCCCAGGCCGCCCATGCACAGCCCGCATGCGCCGCTGCCCTTCGCCCTGAAACGAGGAAGGCTCACGTGAAACCGGTCCAGGTTCGCATCTTCTACCCGGCCGACCCCATGGGCGTGGTGCCCGGCGGCATCGACACGTTCTTGCGCGGCCTCATGAAGTGGGCGCCGGGCGAACTCGACTTCAGCTTGTTGGGCATGACCACCGACCCCGCGGCGCGCCCGTTGGGCCGCTGGACGCGCTGCGAGCTGGGCCGGCGCGACTTCGCCTTCCAGCCGCTGGTGGCGGTGGCTGACGCCGCGGCGCGTTCCCGCATGCCGCTGTCAGCGCGCTACACCTGGGCGCTGCTGCGCGGTGGCGCGGCGTTGCGCGAAGGCTTCGATGTCATCGACCTGCACCGCCTGGAGCCCGGCTTGCTGCTGCGTGGCGATGGGCGACCGAAGAATGCCTTCTTTCACCAAGACCCGGTGGTCGTGCGTTCGGCGCAGAGCGACATCGTCTGGCGCCGCGCGCCCTGGGCCTATGAGCGCATGGAAGGCGCGGTGGTGCCGCGCCTGGCCAGCGCCTGGTGCGTGCGCGACAGCGGCGTGGCCACGCTGGCCCAGCGCTACCCGGCGCAGGCGGGGCAGTTCCGCTTCATCTCGACCTGGGTCGACACTGAAATCCTCCCCCTGCGCGCACCCGACGAACGCGCCGCGCTGCGCGCGCAACTCGGTGCCGAGTTGGGGTTGGCTGCGGCCACGCAACGCGTCGTCAGCGTCGGCCGGCTGGATGCGCAAAAAGCCCCGACGTTGATGTTCGAGGCCTTCGCGCGCCTGGTGGCCGCGGGCCGCGATGTCGCTTGGCTGGTGGTGGGCGACGGCGTCATGCGCGCTGAACTGCAAGCGCGCGTGCAACGTGAGGGCCTGGCCGGCCGGGTGCACTTTCTGGGCCTGAAGAGCGCGGCGCAGATTGCTCAGGTACTGGCCGCGGCCGATGTGTACGCGCTGTCGTCGGCCTACGAGGGCATGCCCATGGCGCTGCTCGAAGCCCTGGGCAGCGGCCTGCCCGTGGCCACCACCGATGTCGGCGAGGTACGCCGCGCCGTGTTGCCGGGTGTGAACGGCGCCATCGCGGCCGAACGCAGCGCAGTGGCATTTGCCGCCACGCTGGCCGAGGTGCTGGACGGCGCCGCCCAGCTTGGCGGCGCCAACGCGGTGAAGGCGATTCAAGACTATCAGCCCGCGCAGGTGCTGGCGCCGGTGTACGAGAACTATCTGCGCCTGGCGCAGGGCGGGGCCGGGCGCGGCCGCGGCTTGGCCCTGGCTGGCCAGGCGCCGCCAAGCCTCGACTACCCCTGGCGCCGGCGTGAGCGGGTGATCGGCGTGCCGATCGACGCCCTCAGCACGCAGCGCCTGCAGCAGGTGGTGCTCGAATGGGCGCGGCAGCGGCAGTCGCGCTACGTCTGCTTCGTGAACGTGCACTCGGTGGTCACGGCCAACCGCGAGGCGCGCCATGGCCGGGTGA
>JAYUHT010000429.1:0-3980 GCA_043766725.1 Burkholderiales bacterium
GGCCACGGCGCCAGCGTCGTCTGGCATGGGTTTGAGCGCCACACCGGCCGGGGTGCGGCGAACGGTGCGGGAATATACCCCCAGCCTCATGGCCTGCGCTTCGGGCCCCAGCACGCCCAGGGCCTGGTTGATCTGCTCGCCGCTCATCAAGCGCACGCGGGCGTGAGGGGCGTAATGCGAGGCCAGCGTGCCCGGCGCGCGCGGCGCCTGGGCGTCGGGCTCTTGCAGGTGCTCGCCCAGCGCAGCTTCGATCTGCCGACGTGCCAGCGTGCCCGGGCGCAGCAGCACGGCAAGGTCGCGCGAGCAATCGACGATGGCGGATTCAATGCCCAGGCTGCACGCGCCGCCATCCAGCACCAGCAAGTCAGGCCCGAACTCAGCGGCCACATGCGCCGCCTGCGTGGGGCTGACGCGGCCAAAGCGGTTGGCGCTGGGCGCGGCCACACCGGGCACGCCCAGCGCCTGAGCCGCACGCAGCAGGGCTTGCGCCACCGGGTGCGCCGGGCAGCGCAGGCCGATGCTGGCTTGGCCGCCTGCTGCGGCCTGTGCCACGCCGGTTGCACGGCGCACGATCACCGTCACCGGCCCGGGCCAGAACGTGGCGGCCAGCCGCTGCGCCAGCGGGTTGAAGTCGGCGCTGAAGGCCACAGCGGCTTGCGCGTCGGCCACATGCACGATCAAGGGGTGATCGGCCGGGCGGCCCTTGACAGCGAAGATGCGCGCCACCGCCGCGGCACTGTCGGCGCGCGCCCCCAGGCCGTAGACGGTTTCGGTGGGGAAGGCCACCAACTCGCCGCGGGCCAGGGCAAGTGCTGCCTGCTGCACGGCAGCAGCCTGGTCACCATCGAGCACCGGCATCGTGTTCAGAAACTGGCGATGCCCAACAGCGCCGCGGCCTCACGCGCCAGCGCCAGCGCTTGCCCGGGCTGGCCGGCGGTGAGCGTGAGGTGCCCCATCTTGCGGCCCGGCCGCGCACTGGTCTTGCCGTACAGGTGCAGGTGGGCGCCGGGCAGGGCCAGCACCTTGTCCCATTGCGGCGTGGCCTGCGCGCCGGTTGGGCCCCACAGCTCGCCCAGCAAGTTGAGCATCACGGCGGCCGAATGCTGGCGCGGTGCCACCAGCGGCAGGCCGGTCAGGGTGCGCACCTGCAACTCGAACTGCGAGACATCGCAACTGTTCAGGCTGTGGTGGCCCGAGTTGTGCGGGCGCGGCGCCATCTCGTTGGCCACCAGGCTGCCGTCGGCGAGCACGAAGAATTCCACACACAGCACGCCCACGTATTCCATCGCCTGGGCCAACTGCTGCGCCAGCGCAATGGCCTGGGCGGCGGTGGCGGTGGGCACCTCTGGCGCAGGCACCTGGGTGACGGCCAGGATGCCGCCGCGGTGCAGGTTCTGTTGCACGGGTAGGTTGACGCATTCGCCATCAAAACCACGGGCCACGATGACGCTGATCTCGAACGTTAGTTCAAGGCGCTTTTCCAGCACGCAGGGCACGCGGCCGAGCTGCGCCAAGGCTGCGGCCAGTTCAGTGCGGCTGGCCACCGCGAGCTGGCCCTTGCCGTCGTAGCCGAGCTGGGCGGTCTTGAGCAGGCCGGGGAAGAGTTCGTCGCTCACCGCGGCCACGTCGGCCTCGGTTTGCACTGGGGCATGCGGCGCGCAGGGCACGCCGCAGCGCACGAACAAGGCCTTTTCGCGCGCCCGGTGCTGGCACACGGCCACCGCTTGCGAATTGGGCGCCACCACGCGGTGCGCGCCCAATGTGACCAGCGCCGGTGCCGGCACGTTCTCGAACTCGGTGGTGATGGCCGCGCAGCGCTGCATCAGTTGCGCCAGGCCCTGCTCGTCAACATAGGCGCTGGCCACGTGGTAATGCGCCACCTTGCCGGCCGGGCTGATCGGGTCGGGGTCGAGCACGGCGGTGTAGTAGCCCAGGGCCTGCGCGGCCTGTACGAACATGCGGCCAAGCTGGCCGCCGCCCATCACGCCCAATGTGGCGGGCCGGCCGTCGGCGCCGGTGCTGCCGGGGAGGATGGGTTTCATGTGAGTTCTTTCGTCATCGCCACGGCTGCAGCGTGTTGGCGCCGGCGAAGTGCTTCAAGCTTGCTCGTCAAACCGCTGTCTTGAGCGGACAACATGGCCACGGCAAACAGGGCCGCGTTGGCCGCCCCCGCCGCGCCGATGGCAAACGTGGCCACCGGCACGCCCTTGGGCATTTGCACGATGGAATAAAGCGAGTCCAGCCCTTGCAGGTGGCGGCTGGGAATGGGCACGCCCAGCACCGGCACCAGCGTCTTGGCCGCCAACATGCCAGGCAGGTGCGCGGCGCCGCCGGCCCCGGCAATGATGGCGCGCAGGCCGCGTGCGGCGGCGGCCTGCGCGTAGGCAAACATTTCATCGGGCATGCGGTGGGCCGACAGCACCTGCGCCTCGAACGGCACGCCGAACTCGGCCAGCAACTCGGCGGCGTGTTTCATCACCTCCCAGTCGCTGGCAGAGCCCATCACGACACCGACCACGGGTTCAGTCATGCAGTGCCACCCCCAGCGCCTTCAAGGCCTGCGCATACGTGGCGGCGGTGCGTTGCGCCACTTCAAACGGCACGGCGGGCGCGGGCGGGCGCTTGTTCCAGGGTGCGTCGTTGATGCGCACACTTTCCAGCCAATCACGCACCGGCTGCTTGTCCAGGCTGGGCGGGTTTGCGCCCACGGTGTACTGCGCCAGCGGCCAGAAGCGTGATGAATCAGGGGTGAGCACTTCGTCCATCAGCGTGAGCGTGCCGTGTTCATCCAGGCCGAACTCGAACTTGGTGTCGGCAATGATGATGCCGCGCGCCAGCGCGTAGGCGGCGGCCTCGCTGTACAGCCGAATCGCCACCTCGCGCACCGCATGCGCCAGCGGCGCACCGATGAGTTGCTCAGTCCTCTCGAAGCTGATGTTTTCATCATGGTCACCGGCCTCGGCTTTGGTGGCCGGGGTAAAGATGGGTTGCGGCAGCTTCTCGGCATTGCGCAGGGCCGGCGGCAGCGGCACGCCACAGACCCGCCCATTGCGCTGGTATTCCACCCAGCCCGAACCGGCCAGGTAGCCGCGCACCACGGCTTCAATCGGCAAGGGCTTCAGGCGCTTGACCAACATCGAGCGGCCGCGCACCTGCGCCACTTCATCCGCCGCCACCACGCTTTCAGGCGCCTGGCCCGTGAGGTGGTTGGGCACCAAATGCTTGAGCTTGTCGAACCAGAACAGCGCCATGCGCGTGAGCATCTCGCCCTTGCCGGGAATGGGTTGGTCGAGGATCACATCGAAGGCACTGAGCCGGTCGCTGGCCACCATGAGCAGGCGGTCTGTGCCCACCGCGTAGTTGTCGCGCACCTTGCCGCGGGCCAGCAGGGGCAGGCTGTGCAGGGTGCTTTCGAGCAAGGCAGGCATGAGCGGGCAGCGGGGGATACCAACGAGGCACGAACCGGCGGGTTCAGCTGCCGCCTGACGAAGCCGCGGGCACCTTGGCGCCAAAGGCATCGGCCAGTCGCTTGGCATCGCGCGCCGCGCGAACCAGCGCCCGCTTCAGTGCGGCGTCACTGGGGGTCAGGAGCGGGCGTTCGCCGCCAGTGCCAGGTGCTGAATTCTTAGCCAAATTTCTTCATCCTTGATGAGCGTGCCATTCACGGCGTTCTGTGCGATCAAGCGCGCAACGCCATCGGTTGAGTTCTCGAATACTGTCCACTCATCCGCCAACGGCTGATACAGCGACATGAAGTTTGCCAGGCTGCGATGAAACCGCCGCCTCACGGTTTCGTCGGGCACGCCATGCCCGCCAAGGCGAACACGCAACCGAACGCGTTTGAGCGCCAAGGCCGCGCTGCGCAGCGAGAAGTAATAAATCGCCACGACGTAGCCCTGTGCCTTGAGTCGTGCCAAAAACGGCGCGAAGCTGCGGCTGGCCAGCGTCGACTCGAATGCGAAATCCTGCCCCTGAGCCGC
>JAYUHT010000430.1:0-10523 GCA_043766725.1 Burkholderiales bacterium
TGTCTGTTTGGCAACCGAGCAGCCTGTGGTGGGTGAGCGCCGGCCTGGCCGTCGAGCAGTTCGGCTACGGTTTTGGCTTCACCGCCTACTTGGTGTTCATGATGATGGTGGCGCAGGCGGCCGGGCCGGCGGCCATGCCCAGCGCGCACCCAGCGGCCTACCAGACTGCGCACTACGCGCTGTGCACCGGCTTCATGGCGCTGGGCATGATGCTGCCCGGCATGGCCTCGGGCTGGCTGCAACAGCGGCTGGGCTACGAGGGCTTTTTCATCTGGGTCTGCATCGCCACGCTGCCGTCTTTCGTGGCCACGGCGCTGGTGCGCATCGAGCCGGGGTTCGGCAAGAAGCTGACCCTCTGAGCGCGCTGCGCACGCTACAGCGGCATGGCCTGGCTGTTGCCCACGAACAAGGAATCGCGGAACTCGTTTGCTGTCGGCCCGTTGTCGTTGAGGGCCCACGACTCCAGCGCCTTGGCCGACATGGGTTTGGCGAACAGGTAGCCCTGCACCTGGTCCACGCCCAGGCGGCGCAGCACCTGGTATTGCGCATCGGTTTCCACGCCTTCGGCCACCACCTGCAGGTTCAGGCTCTTGGCCAGGTTCACCACATGCGTCACCACCTTGCGCGCGTCGTCGCTGGTTTCCAGGTCGAGCACAAAGCTGCGGTCGATCTTCAATTCGCTGGCCGGCAGCTTGCGCAGCGTGCCCAGGCTGGAATAGCCCGAGCCGAAGTCGTCGATCGACAGGTGCACGCCCAGGCCGGACAGTTGCTCAAAGGTGCGCGCGATGTCGGGCGTGTTCTCCAGCGCCACCGACTCAGTGATCTCACACGTTAGCAGGTGCGGCTCGATCGCATGGCGCTGCAAGGCCGCGGCGATCTTGGCCACCAGTTGCGGCTGGTGGAGCTGGTGCACCGACAGGTTCACCGCCACGCGCATGCGCAAGCCGCAGTCGCGCCACTCGCCGGCCTGGCGGCAGGCTTCGTCGATGACCCAGTCGCCCAGCGCGTTGATCAGCCCATAGCGCTCGGCCACCGGCACGAAGACCACGGGGCTGACCATGCCGCGCTGCGGGTGGTTCCAGCGCATCAGGGCTTCCACGCCGGTGATCTGCCCGCTGGGGGCGTGAATCTTGGGCTGGTAGACGAGCTGCAACTCGTTGCGCGCCAGGGCCAGGCGCAGGTCGCGCAGCAGTTCGCCTTGCTCACGCGCGCGTTCCACGTTGCGCGCATCGAAGAAGGAATACGACGCGCCGCCCAGCCGCTTGGCTGCACGCATGGCGACGTTGGCGTGCGACATCAGATTCGCCACGGTGCCGTGCTCGGGGTACAGGGCGATGCCGATCGAGCAGCTCACGCTGGCCCGCAGGCCGGCCTCGGCATAGGGCTCGCCGACGCTTTGCAGCACCTGGTTGGCCAGTGCGGTCACGGCTTCGCGGCTGACGCTCTGGCGCATCAGCAGCACGAATTCATCGCCACCCTGTCGCGCCACCAGGTGCGGGCCGGCCAGGGCGTGCAGGCGCTGGCCGATGGCGCCGAGCATGCGGTCGCCCCCGTCCTGGCCCAGCAGCTCATTGACCGGGCGAAAGCCGTCCAGGCCGATGAACAACAAGGCCAGCGTCGCGCGCTGCGCATCGGCCTCAGCCACGGCCCGGGCCAGGGCCTCATCGAGCCGCGCGCGGTTGGGCAGGCCGGTGGCGCTGTCTTGCTGGTGCAGGGTGTTCAAGGCGTTGCGGGCTTGCGCCAGCGCCATGCGCAGGCGGGCTTCGAGCACCGAAAAGCCGCCCGCCATGGCCAACGCCAACGGCACCGCCACCGCGGCCAGCAGATGCAAGCTGGACAGCGGCAACTGGTCTTCGTGCGCCGAAGCGTCCAGCGCCAGCGGGTCGAGCATGGCAAACATCATGCGCTGGCTGGCCACCCAGGCCACGGCCAGCAGCGCCGCGCTACCGGCCTGCGCCGCGCGCGCTTGCGCAACTGTGGGGTGGCGCGCAGGGCGCTGCAGCGCCGTGGCCGCCACGCAACCGGCCAAACTGCACACGCCAGCGGCAAAAAGGTGCGCCAGGCTCCAGACCGGGGCCGGTTGCAGGCCCAGGTTGACCAGCGCGCCAGCCTGGCTGGCCAGTGCGGCCAGCGCCAGCAGCGCAGCGGCGCCCAAGGTGGCACGTGTGCCCGCGCCCCCGACCCGGGCCAGCGCGCCGGCGCACAAGGTGCAGGCGAAAACCCAGACCGCCAGGCTGCCCAAGGTGTGAAGACCGGCCGCGAACGGCAGGGCCAGGGCCTGAGTGCCCAGCACTTGCAGCGCCCACAGCGTGCTGCCCAGCGCCAGCGCCGCAGCGGCCAGCCAGCGCCGTGCTTCGGGCCCGGGCAGGGCCGGCGCGGTGGGCGCCAGGCGGCGCGCCAGGTCCAGCGCCACCCAGGCGCCGAGCGCGGCAATCAAGGTTTGCAGCAGCATGCTCAGCCGGCCTGGCGCGCCTGCCCCGGCGCGCAGGCGCGCTCAGGTTGAAACCACCGGGCACGGTTTGTCATGGCCTGCTATCGGCGCGGCGGTGGGTGGGCTTGAGCGCAGGGCGTGGCAGTGGCGTGGCAGGCCGTGGCACACTGCGCCGCCCGCATGAGCAAATGTGGCTCTGCCACTTTGCTCATACCCCCTCGGGGGGCGGACGACGTACTCGTCGGCCTGGGGGCGCGCTCATCGACTGGTCAAAAATTGAACCCGATTTCCCAGCAAATTGCCGCCGAACTGAAGTGCCAGCCCAGCCAGGTGCAAGCGGCGGTGGATCTGCTCGACGGCGGTGCCACCGTGCCCTTCATTGCCCGCTACCGCAAGGAAGCCACCGGTGGGCTGGACGATGTGCAACTGCGCGAGCTGGACACGCGCCTGGTCTACCTGCGTGAATTGAGCGAGCGGCGCGACACGGTGCTGCAAAGCATCGAGTCCCAGGCCAAGCTCACGCCCGAGTTGCGCACAGCTATCCACGCCTCTGCCACCAAGCAAGAGCTGGAAGACCTCTACCTGCCCTACAAGCCCAAGCGCCGCACCAAGGGCATGGCGGCGCGCGAGGCCGGCCTGGCGCCGTTGGCCGAAGCGCTGCTGGCCAACCCGCAGCAAGTGCCGCTGGAAGAAGCGGTTAAATTCATTAACCCCGAAGGCGGCTTTGCCGATGCCAGCGCCGTGCTCGACGGTGTGCGTGACCTGCTGGCCGAGGCCTGGGCCGAAGACCCCGCGCTGGTGAGCAGCCTGCGGGAATGGCTCTGGGCGCAAGCGCAGTTCGTGTCACGCAAGGTGGCTGGGCAGGACGAGAACGCCGCCGAGGTGGCCAAGTTTCGCGATTACTTTGACTATGCAGAGCCGATCAACAAGGTGCCTTCGCACCGCGCGCTGGCCGTGTTTCGTGGCCGCAGCCTGCAAATGCTGGATGCCAGCCTGGGCCTGGGCGAACCGCCACCGCCCGGCCAGCCCACGCCGGCCGAGGGGCGCATTGCGTTGCACATCGGCTGGGCCCATCGCGGCCGGCCGGCGGATGATTTGTTGCGCAAGTGCGTGGCCTGGGCCTGGCGCGTGAAGTTGTCGCTGAGCCTGGAGCGTGACCTGTTCGCGCGCCTGCGTGAAGGCGCTGAAACCGTGGCCATCAAGGTCTTTGCCGACAACCTGCGCGACCTGCTGCTGGCCGCGCCCGCCGCCCGGCGCGTGGTGATGGGGTTGGACCCGGGCATCCGCACCGGCGTGAAGGTGGCGGTGGTCAGTGCCACGGGCAAGGTGCTGGCCACCAGCACGGTGTTCCCCCATGAGCCGAGGCGCGATTGGGCAGGCGCCTTGCATGAACTGGCGCGGCTGGCGCAGGCGCATGGCGTGGACCTGGTGGCCATCGGCAACGGCACGGCCAGCCGCGAAACAGATCAGTTGGCCGCCGATCTCATCCAACGCATCGCGCAGCTTCAACCTGAACAGCGCATTGAAAAAGTGGTGGTCAGCGAAGCCGGCGCCTCGGTCTATTCAGCCAGTGAAGTGGCCAGCAACGAATTGCCCGACCTGGACGTGAGCCTGCGCGGCGCGGTGAGCATTGCCCGACGCGTGCAAGACCCGCTGGCCGAACTGGTGAAGATCGACCCGCGCAGCATCGGCGTGGGCCAGTACCAGCATGATGTGAACCAGGCCGCCATGGCGCGCTGCCTCGACGCCGTGGTGGAAGACTGTGTGAACGGCGTGGGCGTGGACTTGAACACGGCTTCAGTGCCGCTGCTGGCGCGCGTGTCGGGCCTGAGCGCCACGGTGGCTGGCAGCATCGTGCGCTGGCGCGATGCGCAGGGGCGCTTTCGTTCACGCAAGCAGTTGCTGGAAGTGGCCGGCCTGGGGCCGCGCACCTTCGAGCAGGCTGCCGGCTTCTTGCGCATTAACGATGGAGATGACCCGCTCGACGCCACCGGCGTGCACCCCGAAACCTACCCGGTGGTGCAAAAGCTGCTGGCCGCCACCGGCCGGCCGGTGGCCGAGCTGATGGGCCGCAGCGACGTGCTGAAGGCGCTCAAGCCCGAGCAGTTTGCCGATGCGCGCTTTGGTGCCATCACCGTCAAAGACATCCTGGCCGAGCTTGAAAAACCCGGGCGCGATCCGCGGCCCGACTTCAAGGTGGCGCGCTTCAACGACGGCGTGAGTGACTTGAAAGACTTGCAAGTTGGCATGCTGCTGGAAGGCACGGTGACCAACGTGGCGCAGTTCGGCGCTTTCGTCGACCTGGGGGTGCACCAAGACGGCCTGGTGCATGTGAGCCAGCTGAGCAACCGCTTCGTGAACGATGCGCGCGAAGTGGTGAAGACGGGTTTGATCGTCAAGGTGCGGGTGCTGGAAGTCGACCTCGCGCGCAAGCGCATCGCGCTGAGCATGAAGCTCGATGCCCCCACGCAGCAGGCCACACCGGGCAACGCCTTCACGCCAGCCGGGCGCGGTGAACGCGCTGCGCCGCGTGGCCCGGCGCCGGCCGCACCAGCGGGCGCGCTGGCCGCGGCGTTTGCCAAATTGCAGCGCAAGGCGTGAGCCCGCCCGGCCGCCCGAAGGGCGAATTCCTGAATGCGAAGCATGAAGGTACCCCAGTGAACAGCATGAAGCTGCTTGCGCAGATCGTTGCCGGCGCGCCTGAAACGGCGGCGCTGCGCCGCGAACTGCATGCCTGGCCGGAGCTGGGCTTTGAGGAGCAGCGCACCTCAGACCTGGTCGCCACGCGCCTGGCGCTGTGGGGCGTTGAAGTGCACCGCGGCCTGGCCAAGACCGGCGTGATCGGCATCGTGCACGGGCGCGATGGCGGGCGCAGCGGCCGCGCCGTGGGCCTGCGCGCAGACATGGATGCGCTGCCTGTCCTTGAGGCCAACACCTTCGCCCACGCCAGCCGCCACGCCGGCACCATGCACGCCTGCGGGCACGACGGCCACACCGCCATGCTGCTGGCCGCGGCGCAACACCTGGCAGCCACGCGCCAGTTCGACGGCACGGTGGTATTGATCTTTCAACCCGCCGAAGAAGGCCGCGGCGGCGGGCGCACGATGGTGGAGCAAGGCCTGTTCGAGCAGTTCCCCATGGAAGCCGTGTTCGGCATGCACAACTGGCCGGGCATGGCGGTGGGCGAGATGGCGGTGAGTGCCGGGCCGGTGATGGCTGCAGCCAACACCTTTCACATCACCGTGCGCGGCCGCGGCAGCCACGCCGCGCTGCCGCACCTGGGCACGGACCCGATGCCGGTGGCCTGCCAGTTGGTGATGGCCCTGCAGACCATCATCAGCCGCAATGTGCGGCCGATCGACGCTGCGGTGTTGACCGTGGCCTGCATCCACGGCGGCGAGGCCACCAACGTGGTGCCCGACCAGGCCGTGATCGAAGGTACGGTGCGCTGCTTTCGCGCCGAGGTGCTCGACCTGATCGAGCGGCGCATGGGCGAGATCGCGCGCCACACCTGCGCCGCCTTCGACGCCGAATGCGAGTTCGACTTCAAGCGCATGGCCCCGGCGGTGGTGAACCATGCACGCGAGGCAGTGTTTGCGGCCGGGGTGATGGCCAGCATCGTCGGGCCCGAACGGGTGCTTGTGCAAGAGCCGTCCATGCCGTCGGAAGACTTTGCCTTCATGTTGATGGCCAAGGCCGGCGCGTACGCCTTCATCGGCAACGGCGGAGGCGCGCACCGCGCATCGGGCCATGGCGAAGGGCCGTGCATGCTGCACAACCCGAGCTACGACTTCAACGATGCCTTGTTGCCGTTGGGCGCCACTTACTGGGTGCGGCTGGCTGAAGACTGGCTGGCCGCGGCGTCTTCATAGTCGAGCGCCTGCAGGTCGATGGGCTGGCCATGCGGCGTGCGCTGTGCAGCGTGGCCCCAGGCCTGCGCATGGCGCTGCAACTCACCCGCACCGGCCAGGCCTTTGGCCAGGAGCAGGTCTTCCAGGGCGGCCAGCCAATGTTGGTAGTAGGTGTCGCCATGGTCGAGGTCGCCCTGCGCCTGTGCCTGCGCGATGCGTGCGGCCAGCGCGGCGGCCCACTCGGGCCAGGTGAACAGGCCGCGCTGATGCAAGGCCAGCGTGGTGGCAAAAGCCTGGGCTTGCCAGGGTTCGCTGAAGTGCGGCTCGGCAGGGCTGACGTCTGGCGTCATGCCGGCTCCAGGTAGGGTTCCCAGGCGTCGATGCTGACCCGCTGGTTCGCACCCGCGCCCCACAAGTCAGAGCCGTCGAAGACCACGGTGTACAGCCACTGCGGCTGCTCGCCCAGGCGCTGCGCATGCGCGTCGGCAAAGACATGCGCGCCCAGCACACGTTCGATACGGCCGGGTTTGCCACGCGCGTACGCTGGCAGCCGCGTGTGATGGTCGGCAGGCGCTGCACGGGTGCGCACCAAATCACCTGCTCCATAGCGCGCTGGTGCAGCGGCCGGGCGTTGGGTGGGCGCACCACGGGCCAAGGTGGCGGCCACGTCGGCGGCATGCAGTTTGCGCGGCACGGGCTGGGGCGGCGCCGACGAGTGACCCAGCGCCATTTCCTCAGCGCTGGCCAGTCCGCGTTCGATGATCAGTCGTTCCAACCCGGCCAACCAGATCTCGTAATAACTCATGCCTGCATAGGCCGGCAAGGTTTCGCGCACGCTGCGGCTGATGTCGATGTTCCACATGCCCGTGGCGCCCATGGCCAGCGTGAGCGCCAGCACGCTGGGCTCCCAGCTCGCATGGAACAGCTCGCCTTCGGGTTCAGGCTGCACCGTATGCACATTGGGCCGGCCGCCCAGGTCGGCGTGGCTGAAGTAGCTCATTGCGGGCGCTGCGGCAAGCCAGTGCCGATCATCGAATCGCGTGTCACCCATTGCGCCAATGCGTCTTCGCTCAAGCCTGCCGTGTCGTTGGGCCGCAGGGGCACCACCAGGTAGCGCACCTCCGCGGTGGAATCGACCACGCGCAGCGCCACGCCGGGCGGCAGCGTGACGCCGAAATCGGCCAACACGGCATGCGGCTCGCGCACCACGCGCGAGCGGTAGGGCGCGCTCTTGTACCAAGTGGGCGGCAGGCCCAACACGGGCCAGGGGTAGCAACTGCACAGCGTGCACACCACCAGGTGGTGCAGGCTGGGCGTGTTGAACAGCGCCACCATGTGCTCGCCCTGGCGCCCGCCATAGCCCAGGGCGGCAATGGCGGCGGTGGCGTCGCGTTCTAGCCAAGCCGCGTAGGCGGGGTCAGCCCAGGCCCGCGCCACCACGCGCGCGCCGTTGCGCGGGCCGATGCGGGTTTGGTAGGTCTGCACCAGTTCGTCGAGCGCGGTCGGTTCGATGTAGCCCTTTTCGGTGAGCAGGGTTTGCAAGGCACGCACGCGCAACTCCATGGGGCCGAGCTCGCTGTGGTCGCCGTCGTGATCATGGTCGTGATCATGGTCGTGATCGTGCATGGCTCATCGTAGCTGCATCCAGTTTGCCCGGTGGCACGTAAAAGAAGGTCAGACCCGACAGCGCCGCGTCGGGCTCAAGCACTTCGAAGCCACCTTCATGGCGCGCCCACAACCTTTGAACCAAGAACCGAGGAAGCCATGTCACGCATTCCATCGCCGTTGTCATCGCGCCGCCTGCGTTTTCTGCCCATTGCCGCAGCCTTGCTGGCCACGGCCGCCGCTGTGGCCACGCTGCCCATCGAGGCCGGCAGCGATCGCATTGCACCGTTCACCATCGATGCACCCAAGCAACCGCTCAGCGATGCGGCTGCTGGCCTCAACAACCGCGGGTGAGCGCAGCCTGGCCAACCGCCGCTGCTGCGCGCCCGTGCCTGCCCCTGCTGTTGCCAAGTGGCGCATTAGACTTGGCAGCAACATGAAAACTTGGTTCCTGTGCATCGCCGTGTTGAGCGCCATGTTCGGCAGCGTGTCCGGGGCTGGCGCCAAGCCGCTGGTGCCGGCCAGCGACGACCAGGTGCTCGTGCGCTTGGGGCCCAAAGTGCTGCCAAAAGCAGCGCAGGCAACCCCGCAACAGGCGGTGGCGCAAGCCCAGACCTTGCTCGAGCAGGCGCGACGCGACGCCGACCCGCGCCCGGCCGGGCTGGCCCTGGGCCTGCTGGCGCCGTGGAGCAACGACGCGCAAGCCCCAGCGGATGTGGTGGTGATGCGTGCCACGCTGCAACAACACCTGCACCGCTTTGATCAGGCCTTGACAGCGCTGCAAAGCCTGGTCGAGCGCGACCGCGTGCAGCCTCAGGCCTGGCTCACGCTGGCCACCTTGCACCGCTTGCAAGGGCGCTATGCGCAGTCTGACCAAGCCTGCCAGGCCTTGCTCAGCATCGGGCAGAAGTTGCACGGTCAGGCCTGCTTGGCTGAAAACATCAGCCTGCGTGGTGACGTCGAACGCGCGCGCGCCATGTTCGAAGCGCTGTTGGCCAAGACCACGCAGGCGCCGACGCGGGCCTGGCTGCACGCCAGCCTGGCCGAATTGCATGCTCGCACCGGCCAGCCCGCATTGGCCGAGGCAGCCTGGCGCGCCGCCTTGGGCGCGGCCCCCGATGGTTATGCCAGCTTGGGCCTGGCCGATGTGCTGATTGCTCAAGGGCGCCTGCCGCAAGCCCTGCAAGTGCTGCGCGACCAGCCGGCCAGCGACGCCGTGCTGTTGCGCCGCCACCAGGCGGGCGACGTGCAGGCCGGCGCAGAACTGCGCCAACGCCAGGCCGGGGCTGATGTGCAGGCCGCAGCGGCGGCGGGGCATGCGCGTGAGTTGTCGCTCTATGCCCTGCACGTGCAAGGCGACGCGGCGGCCGCGGTGGCATTGGCCCGCATCAACCTGCGCACTCAGCGTGAACCCATCGATCTGCTGCTGCTGGGCCAGGCGGCACGCCGTGCCGGCGACCGCACGGCGCTGGATGAGAGCCTGCGCCTGGCGCAAGAAATCGGCATGCACGATGAGCGCCTTCAGGCATTGCGTTAGCGCGTTCGTTCTGGCCGTTTGCGCGCTGCCGGCGGCCGCGCACAAGTCCAGCGAAGCCTACTTGACGCTGGACGCCGGCGCCCAGAGCGTGGCCGTGCGTTTCGACATCGCCCTGCGCGACCTCGACGCCGCGTTGGACCTGGACGCCGACGGCGACCGCGCCCTGACCGTGGCCGAGGTGCGCAGCGCCTGGCCGCGCATCGACGCCCTGGCGCTGGGCGCACTCGGCGTGGCGGGCTGCAAGCTGGACGTGACCGGGCATGCCTTTGAAGAACGCAGTGATGGCGTGTATGCGGTGCTGCAACTGACCGCGCCCTGTGTGTACAACCCGGCTGCGCCGCTGCGCTACAGCTTGTTCGCCACGCTGGACCCCACGCACCGCGGCGTGGCGCGCATCAATCATGCTGACGGCGCCACCGCGGTGCTGGTGCTCGACCCCGGTGCGGCGGTTGCGACCGCACCGTACGGCACCAGCACCGGCAGTGGCAGCGCCGCAATGCCGTCGTTGTGGCTGGAAGGCGTGCACCACATCATCACCGGCTACGACCACCTGCTGTTCCTGCTGTGCCTGTTGTTGCCGGCGGTCTTGCACCGTAGCGGCTCGGGCTGGCAGCCGGTGGCGACCTGGCGCGCCGCACTGCTGCCGGTGTTGGGCATCGTGACGCTGTTCACGCTGGCGCATTCGCTCACATTGGGCTTGGCTGCCAGCGGCCTGGTGCAGTTGAGCCCCGCCTTCATCGAGCCGGCCATTGCCGCCACTATTGCGCTGGCGGCGCTGGACAACATCTGGCCCTTTCTCGGCCGCTGGCGCGCCGCCGTGACCTTCGGTTTCGGCCTGATCCACGGCTTTGGCTTTGCCAGCGCGCTCGGTGAGCTTGAACTGCACGGCTGGGCTTTTGCCTCGGCGCTGTTTCGATTCAACCTTGGGCTGGAGTCTGGCCAGGTGGCGGCGGTGTTGCTGGTGGTGCCACTGCTGTGGTTGCTGCGCCGGCGCGCGGCCTACGTGCCAGCGGTGTTGCGTGGTGGCTCGGGGCTGGCTGCGGGAATGGCTGCGATTTGGATGTTCCAGCGCCTGTAGCGCTGACTTACAATTTCGGTT
>JAYUHT010000431.1:0-3965 GCA_043766725.1 Burkholderiales bacterium
CAGACAGGGCCACGAACACCAGGTTGGGCAGGTGCATGCAGATGATCATGGGCCATAACATGCGCTTCAAGCCGGCACGTGAAATTGCCCAGCCGCCAAGCAGGCCACCCAGCGTCAAGGCGGCAATGCCCACGCTGCCGTAGGCTAGGCCCACGTCCTGCGTCTTCAGCCCCAGGCCGCCGAGCGCCGTGGGGTCGAGCAGGAATGGCGTCACCAGCTTGAGCGCCTGCGCTTCGGCGAATCGCGTCAACAACAAGAACGCCAGGATGCGCGCGATGCCGGGCTGGGCAAAGAAGGTGGCGAAGACATGCACAAAGTCGGCACCAAAGCGCAGGCCCGGCAACGCCACCTGGTCGGCCGCCGGGCGCGGCAGGGCCCAGGCGTGGTACGCGCCCAGCGCCGCATAGGCCACGGCCAGGCCGCCAAACACGCAGGCCCAGGCCGTTGCCGCGTGGCCGGTGAAGTCGTGCAAGCTGCCGGCCAGGTACACCAAACCGCCTTGGCCGCCGATCATGGCCAGGCGGTAGAACAGGCTGCGCACGCCCACGAACGCGGCTTGTTCGCCCGGGTTCAGGGCCAGCATGTAAAAGCCGTCGGCCGCAATGTCGTGCGTGGCCGAGGCAAAGGCCAGCAGCCAGAAAACGGCCAGGCTCATCTGCAAGAACTTCGGCCCCGGCAGGGTCAGCGCCACCGCGGCCAGCGCTGCGCCCAGCGCAAATTGCAAGGCCACGATCCAGCCGCGCTTGCGCCCGAGTAAATCCACCAACGGGCCCCACAGCGGCTTGATCACCCACGGCAGGTAGAGCCAGCTCGTGTACAGCGCGATGTCGGTGTTGCCCACACCCAGGTTCTTGTACATCACCACCGACAGCGTCATCACCACCACATAGGGCAGGCCCTGGCCGAAATAAAGCGTGGGCACCCAGCGCCACGGGGTTGCGGCGCGCAGGGCGGCGGGCAGGGTCTGATTCATGGCTGAAGCGGCGCAACGATCATAGGCAAGCCGCGCGTTGCGGCAATGCATCGCGCACGTTGGTATTCACCGATTGGCGCCGCGCACACCGGCCGCAACACTTTGGCGAACAACGCCCGAGGAGCCGCATCTTGAAACTGAAAACCATCGTTCGCGCCATCGCCTTGCTCGGCGTGGCCGCCCCCGCTTTGGCCCAGACCGGCGGCGCGCCGCAGCGCGTTGAAATCACCGGTTCGAGCATCAAGCGCATCGCCGCTGAAGGCGCGCTGCCGGTGCAGGTGATCACGCGCCAAGAACTGCAAGCTCAAGGCATCGTCACCGCTGAGCAACTGATCAACTCGCTCAGCGTCAACGGCAACGGCATGGACAACCTGGCCAGCAATGCTGACGTGGGCGCCGGCACGGCGCGCGGCAGCAATGGCCTCTCCGCGGCCAACCTGCGCGGCCAGGGCTCGTCGAACACGCTGGTGCTGGTGAACGGCCGGCGCGTGGCGGCGCACGGCCTGAACGGCGGCATCGTCGACCTGAATTCGATTCCGATGGCCGCGCTCGACCGCATCGAAATCCTGAAAGACGGCGCCTCGGCCATCTATGGCACCGACGCCATCGGCGGCGTCATCAACTTCATCACGCGCAAGAATTTCAGCGGCCTGGAGGCGCAGGTGTTCACTGACGTCACGCAACACGGCGGCAGCAACATCGCGCGCGCCAACATCACCGGCGGCTTCGGCAACCTCGACAGCGACAAGTTCAACCTGCTGGTGTCATTGAACCGCACCGAGAACAAAGCCCTGCGCGGCGACCAGCGCGATTTCGTCAACACCTTCCAGCCCGACCGCGGCTTGTCGGTCGACACGCGCGGCACGCCGTTCGCCACCGTGTTCCCGATCAGCAGCGTGCCCAACGGCTTGCAGCGCGACAACCTCAACGCCACCGGCCGCGGCACCGGCCCGATTCAGCCCGGCACCACGGTGGCCATGAGCGGCGGCATCAACGTGCTCGACCTGCCGGGCCAGGCCGGCTGCAATGTGCTGCCCGGCATGGACGCCTACAACGAAGTGCTGTGGGCCACGGCCAGTGCCAAATGGGCCTGCGCCTGGGACACGGGGCGCGCGGCCGTGTTGCAACAGCCGCTGACCAACACCAACCTGGTGGCGCGTGGCACGCTGCGCCTGGGCGAGCACCAATTGCACGCTGAATTCACCGGCGCGCGCACGGAGTCAGCCAAGACGTTCTCGGCCAACCAGATCTCCAGCAGCACCTCCACCACCAGCCAGTTGCGCGACCTCACCTACCCCAGCACCGGCGGCTCGTACAACTATGTGTTCGACCGGCTGGTGGCGGTGTTCCCCACCATCGCCGCCAACCGCGGCCTGCCGCTGGCCTTTCGCTGGCGCTGCCTGGAATGCGGGCCGCGCCAGCTCGACACCAAGTCAGACACGCAGCGCTTTTTGGTCGGCGCTGATGGCCCGCTGATCGGCGGCTGGGACTACCGCGTCGGCTATGCATCCGCCACCAGCGACGGCATGTCGGTCTTGGGCAACGGCTACTTCTACGGTGCCGAACTCGCCAACCTCATCAAGACCGGCGTGCTCAACCCGTTCGTGCTGCCGGGCCAGGCGCAAACGCCCGAGGCGCTGGCCGCGCTGGCCGCGCTGGCCGCCATCTCCGCCAACGGCACCGCGCTGTACGGCGGCAAGGTGACCATGACGCAAGCTGACGCCACCGCCAGCGGCCCGTTGTTCCGCCTGCCCGGTGGCGAGGTGATGGCCGCCGTGGGGCTGGACAAGCGCGTCGAGAAGTACAGCTTCAACGGCAACGTCACCGATGTGGCGACGCAGAACCGCATCTTCAACGCACCGTTCGACAGCGTCAACACGCTGGCCAGCGTGAAGCGCGATATCGACGCTGTCTTTGCCGAAGTGCAAATACCGGTGACCCAGCAGCTCGAACTCACCGTGGCCGGGCGGCAAGACAAGTACACCGGCTTTGGCACCACCACCAACCCGAAGGTGTCGCTGCGCTTCGCGCCGTTGGCCAACCTGGTGACACGCGCGTCGTACAACGAAGGCTTCCGCGTGCCGAACTTTGCGCAGCAGTTCTTCGGTGTCACCGAGTCGCCCACCAGCGGCGCCACCATCGTCGACCCGGCCAAGTGCCCCACGCTGCTGGTCGATGCCACCAAACCCGGCTGCGAATCGATCAACCCCACCACGCTGTTTGGCGGCAAAGCCGACCTGGGCCCCGAGCGCAGCCGGCAGTGGACGGCGGGCTTTGTGTGGGAGCCGGTGAGCAACGCCAGCGTCGGCGCTGACCTGTGGAACATCCGCAAGCTCGGCACCATCCAGAGCCTGAGCGTGGCCCAGTTGATTGCGAACTACGCGCTGTTTCCGCAGGCCTTCCGCTACACCAATGGCGTGCTCACCACCATCGACACGCGCTGGATCAACGCTGGCGAGACCATCACCAAAGGCCTGGACGTGAGCGCGCGCGCCAACGGCTCGGTGTTCAACGGCAAATGGGGGGCAACGTTTGAAGGCACTTACCTGCTCGACAAGCGCTCGCGCCTGCTCACCAGCGCACCCTTCGGGCCCAGTGAGGTCGGCGTGTTCACACGCACCGGCGATCTGGGCATTCGCTGGAAGTACTCTCTCACCGGCAGCTATGCCCAGGGCCCATGGACGACCACGCTGACCCAGCTCTTCCGCAACGGCTACAAAGACGCCGTGCTGCCCGGCGTGGCCAACGGCAGCGTCGTGCCGCCGGACTGGCACCCCTATGTGTCTGACTACGCGGTCATCAACGCCAGCGTCAGTTACAAAGGCATCAAGAACCTGGGCCTCACGTTCGGCATCAAGAACCTGATGGACAAGGACCCGCCCTTCAGCGCCGCCTACGACACCAACACCGGCGCCGGCAGTTCGTGGGAGCCGCGTGTGGCCGACCCGCGCGGCCGCTCGTTCACCTTCACGCTGGACTACAAGTTCTTCTG
>JAYUHT010000432.1:0-3957 GCA_043766725.1 Burkholderiales bacterium
GCGCCGCACGCGCCCATGCCGCAGCCGGCTGGGTGCTGGTGGCCGCGGCGTGGGTGCAAGTGCTGGGCGGGCAACTGCGCGGCAGCAAAGGCGGGCCGAATGAAGCCATGGAGCACGGCGACCACTACGACATGACGGCCCGGCGCATCGCCTTCGAGCGCGGGCACAAGGCACTGGGCTGGAGCTGCATCGTGGCCGCGCTGGCCGTGATCGGCCTGGGCCTGTGGCTGGTGGGCGCGCCGCGCTGGTTGGCGCTGGCGCTGGCTGCCTGGGCCATTCTTCTGGTGGCGGTGTTTGCCCGGCTGCAACGCAGTGGCCGCTGCATCGATACCTACCAGGCCATCTGGGGCCCCGGCCTGCAACACCCGGGCAACCGCGTGAAGCCCATCGGCTGGGGCGTGCGGCGGCTGAATCAATGATCTGCAACGTTTGAGATCACTACACAATCATCGAGGAGACTTCCATGCAACGCAGAGACTTCGTGAAGGCCGCCACGGTCTTCGGCGCCGGCTTTCCGGCCAGCGGCGCCATCGCCCAGAACCGCTATGCCAAGTACGCGGGGCAAACGGTGACGATCAACATTCCGGCGCATCCGCACTACGACGCGATGCAGAAAATTCTGCCCGCCTTCACCAAGGAAACCGGCATCAAGGTCGAGGTGGACAAGCTGGCCATCGGCCGCCTCAAGGACAAGCAGTTGCTGGAGATGGCCAAGCCGCAAGGCGACTACGACCTCGCCTGCTACATCGTGATGTGGAAGGGCGAGTACGTGGCCAAGAATCTGGTGCAGCCGCTGGAGCCGTTCTTTGCCAACCCGGCGCTGGCCGACCCGGGCTACGACATCAAGGACATCATTCCCATCTACCTTGAAAACCTGGGCCTGGTGGGTGGCCCCAAGGGCTACCTGGCCGGCGCGGGTGCCAAGCTCTATGGCCTGCCCTATGGCGCTGAAACCTCGGTGCTGGCCTACCGGCGCGACATCTTTGCCAAGCACAACCTGCAGCCGCCCGAAACCTACGAGCAGTTTGGCAAGCTGCTGCGCACACTCAAGGAAAAAGAAGGCATCGGCGCGCTGGCCTCGCGCGGCCAGGCCGGCCACCAATGCGTGCATGCCTGGTTGTTGCACCTCAACCCGCTGGGCGGCAGCGTCTTCGATGCGCAGTGGAAGCCGCGCTTCAACGACAAAGCCGGCGTGGCCGCGCTGAAGTTCCTGCAAGAGGTGGTGGCCACCGGGCCGGCCGGCATTGCGGCCTATGGCCAGGGCGAAAGCAACACCGCGTTCTTGCAGGGCCAGGCCGCGATGTACCTCGATTCAACCTCGCTGGCCGGCGTGGTGAACGACCCCGCGCGCAGCAAGGTGGCGGGCAAGGTGAGTTGGGCCTTGCACCCGGGCGGCACGCGGCGGGCATCGCAGTCTGGCGGGTTGGGTTTGACCATTCCGAAGAATGCCAAGAACGCCGACGCCGCCTTCCTGTTGATGCAATGGTTAACCTCGAAAGACCAGGACATGGCCGTCACCCGGCTTGGCGGTGCGCCGGTGCGCAATTCAACGCTGGGGCATGCCGACATCGTGCGCCAATACCCCGAGTTCATCACCTTCAAGGAAGCGCTGAAGTATTCCAACCCCGATTGGCGGCCGATCATCCCGGTGTGGGACAAGATCAATGTGCAGGCGCTGGGCGTGGGCATCTCAGAGGCGCTCACCGGCAAGAAGACCGCCGAGGTGGCGCTGAATGAACTGGTCGACCCGGTGAACGCGATCATGCGTGAAGCGGGCTACAAGGTTTAGGCGCAGCGCGCAAGGCATGCGGCATTCAGCCTGGGCGCCAGCCCTGTTCGTGGGCCCGGCCGTGCTGGTCATGGCCGCGGCTTGCTTGTACCCGGTGCTCAGCGCGTTCCAGCTCAGCTTCTATGACTGGAGCCTGGGCACGCCCTGGGCCGAGGCGCGCTGGGTCGGGCTGGGCAACTTCATCGCGGCCTTCAGCAACCCGCGGGTCTGGTCATCGCTGTGGACCACGCTGGCCTTTGCGGCCGTGTGCGTGAGTGCCGAAATGGTGCTGGGCATTGCGCTGGCGCTGGCGCTGGAGCACCCGGTTCGCGGCACGGCTTTTTTCCGCACGCTGTTCATCTTGCCGATGATGATTGCGCCCATCGCCGTGGGCCTGGTCTGGCGCTACATGTTCGATGCGCAATTCGGCCTCATCAACGCCCTGCTGGGCCTGTTCGGCGTGGCGGCGCAAACCTGGCTGGCCAGCCCGGCGCTGGCGTTCGGTGCCATCGTCGTGGCCGACATCTGGCAGTGGACGCCCTTTGTTTTCATCATGATGGTGGCCGCGCTGGCGCAGGTCGACAGCAGTGTGATCGAGGCCGCGCGCATTGATGGAGCGAGCTGGTGGCAGGTGACTTTCCTGGTGAAGCTGCCGATGGTGATGCACGTCATCGCCATCACCTTGATGATGCGGCTGATTGACGCCTTTCGGGTGCTGGAAGTGATCTACGTGCTCACCTTCGGCGGCCCGGGCGATTCAACCGAGATCCTGGCGCTGCACATCTACAAGACAGCCTTTGTGGGCCAGCAGCTCGGCGTGGCTGCTGCGGTGTCGGTGTTGCTGCTGGTGGTGGTGGCGGCGCTGTCATGGGCCGCGCTGCGCCTGTCCAACCCGCTGCAAAGCGGGCAGCGTTGACGCAGCGGCTGACGTGAAACGTTCAACCCCTGCCGCGCTGCTGCACTACGCCCTGTTGTGCGGGCTGGGCTTGCTGTGCGTGGCGCCCATCGCCGTGATCTTTGCCACCAGCCTGCGCCAGCAGGTGCAGATATTTGCCGAGCCGCTGAACTTCATCTTCATGCCCACGCTGGAAAACTACCGCGCCGTGTTGCAGGAAGACCGGCTCGACCGCTACCTGGCCAACAGCCTGTTTGTCGGCCTGGTGGCAACAGCCATCACGTTGCTGCTGGGTGCCATGGCGGCCTACGGCCTGGCCCGGTTTCGCTTTCCCGGCCGCACCGCCGTGGCCACCACCAGCCTGCTGCTGCGCACCGTGCCACTGGCGGTGCTGGCCATTCCGGTGTTCATGATCTGGAACGAGTGGAAGCTGGTGAACAGCCTGTGGGGCCTGGTGCTGTTGTATGTGGCGGTTAATTTGCCGTTCACCATCTGGCTGCTGTATGGCTTCGTGCTGCAAGTGCCGGTTGAGCTGGAAGAGGCAGCGGCCATGGACGGTTGCGGGCCGCTGCGCATCTTCACCCTGGTGCTGCTGCCGCTGATTGCGCCAGGCCTGGCCGCAGCCGCCATCTTCACCTTTCGCATCGCCTGGAATGAATTCATCCTGGCTCTGGTGTTGACCGACCGCCACACCCGCACCTTGCCGGTGGCAGCGTCGCTGTTCATCACCGATATGGGTGTGGACTGGGGCCGCGTGATGGCCATGGCCAGCCTGATTGCCGTGCCGCCGCTGATCTTCACCTTCGTTGCGGCGCGCCAGATCATCAGTGGCCTGACGGCCGGTGCGGTGAAAGGTTAGCCATGGCCGTGCCGGCAAGGCGTGACACGAACTCAGGGCCCTGGCGTGTGGTAGTGATGGGCGTCAGCGGCTGCGGCAAGAGCACCGTGGCGCGGCTGATTGCGCAGCAGCTCGGCTGCGAATTCGTTGAAGGCGATGAACTTCACCCAGCGCGCAACGTGGCGTTGATGGCCGCCGGCACACCACTCACCGATGCCGACCGGCAGGGCTGGCTGCAGGCCGTTGGCGCGCGGCTGGCGCTGCCGGGCCCAGGTACTGCTGGCGTGGTGGTGTCGTGCTCAGCGCTCAAGCGCAGCTACCGCGGCTTGCTGCGCAGTGCGGCGCCGAGCGTGGCCTACATCCACCTGCATGGCAGCCAAGCCCTGCTTGAGCAGCGCATGCAACAACGCCGCGGCCACTACATGCCCGCCACCCTGCTGCAAAGCCAGATCGACA
>JAYUHT010000433.1:0-10437 GCA_043766725.1 Burkholderiales bacterium
GTGCCGGTCGGGATCGGCGCGGTGCTGCGCCCGACCTGACGGATGCGGTTGCCCTGCACCAGCACGTTGCCGGCACTGGGGTAGCCCTGGCCCGTGCCATCGAGGATGCGAACGTTGGTGAACAGCACGTCACTCATGTCGATGCTCCTGTTGCTCAGGCCGCCCAGCGCGCCGCTTGCGCGCGACGCAGCGGCGGCGCGCGGTGGAACTCGCCGTCTTTCATCACCGCCAGGATGCGTTCCTTTTTTTGCAGCACGGTGATGTCGGCCAGCGGGTCACCGTCAACGAGCAGGATGTCGGCAAAGTAGCCTTCTTCGATCTTCCCCAGCACCTTGCCCATGCGCATCATCGGCCCGCCCCAGGCGGTGGCAGCGAGCAAGGCTTCAGTGGTGGACATGCCGATGTACTTCACGAAGTACTCCAGGTCTTTGGCGTTGGTGCCGTGCGGCGTCCAGGCAAAACCGTAGTCGCCCCCAGGCAGGATGCGAATGCCGCGGCGGTGCATGTTGCGCATGCTTTCCACCGCGGCATCCAACTCGCGGAAGTAGCCCATGCCGCGCGCCACATCGGGCGTGATGCCGTAGGCGCCGGCGTGGTGGCAGGTGTTGATCAGCCAGGCCAGGCCGGGGGCCACGAAGTGCTCACGCTTCTTGGCTTCGAGCATGTCCAGCGCCTCTTCATCGGTGAAGCTGGCGTGGTAGATGACTTCGATGCCCTGCTTCACGCATTGCTTCACCGACCAGCAAGACCGCGCATGCGCCGTGACTCTTCTGCCCCAAGCCTTGGCTTCGCGCACGCACACCGCGATCTCTTCTTCGGTGAACTGGCTTTGCTCGCTGGGCATGCCGGTGATCGACTCACCTGAAAGGTTGATCTTGATGGAGTCGACGCCATACTTGATGAACATGCGCACCGTCTTGCGCATCTCTTCCACTCCGCTGACGATGGCGCCAAAGGCAAATTCGGCCTGCGGCAAATGCGGCAAGGTGGAGTCGCCCAAGCCGCCGGGCACGGTGATTTCCTGGCTCGCCGCCAGGTAGCGCGGGCCAACAATGGTGCCGTCGTTGATGGCGTTGCGGATCACCACGTCGAGCCTCGGCTTGGCGGCGGCCGCGCCCACGCAAGAAGTCCAACCCATGTCCAAGTACAGCTTGGCGGTTTGCGCGCACCACAAGATGTGCTCTTCGGTGGGCATGCGCTGAATCGCATCCAGGCTGGGCTGGTCGTTCCACGAAAAATGGGTATGGGCCTCGACCATGCCGGGCATGAGGAACGCGCCGCCGCCATCGACCACCTGCACGCCGCCTTGCGGCAGTTGCGCCGCACCACCGCCACGCGAAACGCGCGTGATGCGCTGGCCTTGCACCTGCACCTCGCCGCTGTAGGGCGTGCCGCCGTTGCCGTCGAAGATGCGCACATTGGTGAACAGGATGTTGGCCATGGTTTGTGCCCTCAATAGCGTTTGGCCTGCAAGAACGACTTCAACTCACGCTCACATTCTTCAGGCCGCTCGAACGTTGTCCAGTGGCCGCAGCGCGGCAGCACCACCAGGCGGCTGCCTGCCAGGCGCTCATGCAGCGCGCGCACGGCTTGCGGCGGCGCCACGGCGTCGTCTTCACCGGTGACCAGCAAGGCCGGCGCGGCGATGTTCTCCAGAGCCGCGGCTTGCGCATCGGCCAGCGCTTCACAGCAGCGCGCATAGCCCTCGGGGTCTTGGCGCATCAGCGACTCGCGCACCGCTGCCACGGCCAGCGGCAAGCGTGTGCGTGTGTCGGCCGAGGTGGCGCCGGCCACGATGGCATCGGCGATCTCGGCCATGCCCGCCACGCCTTCGCTGCGCGCCTTGGCCGCGCGAGCGCGGATGCCCTCGCGCGCCTGCGCCGGCGGCGCGAGCAAGGGGCCGAACAGGGCCAGGCTCTTGATGCGCGCGGGCTGCTGCGCGGCGCATTGCAGCGCCACGATGGCGCCCATGGAGTGGCCCAGCAGGTGAAAGCGCTCGATGTGCAAGCGCGCGGCCACCTTGAAGGTGGCATCGACAAACGTCTGGATGGACAGGGCACCTTCCACCCGATGTGAACGGCCGCTGCCGGGCAGGTCCATTCGCACCAGTTTGAACGGGCTCAGCGCACCG
This sequence comes from Burkholderiales bacterium, assembly GCA_043766725.1. GTDB lineage: Bacteria > Pseudomonadota > Gammaproteobacteria > Burkholderiales > Burkholderiaceae_C > Rubrivivax. Next base: position 2,132 of record JAYUHT010000433.1, read on the forward strand.
AGCACAGGTGTAAAGGTGTTGGAGGTGCCACCCAGGCCGTGCAGGCACAACACGGCGTCACCCTCGCCCTGCACTTCAACCGCCATGCGGTCTATGAATTGGGTGCTCATGCTGGCCGTGCTACTCAGCTCACCGGGTTTTCCAAGACGCCGATGCCGTCGACTTCGATGCGCATCACATCACCCGCTTGCAGCCAGCGCGGCGGCGTCATGCCCATGCCCACACCGGCCGGCGTGCCGGTGGCGATGACATCGCCCGGCAACAAGGTGATGCCGCGCGAGCAGGTTTCGATGAGGCTGGGGATGTCGAAGATGAAGTCGCGCGTGTGCGCGTCTTGGCGTAATTCGCCGTTCACCCACAGGCGCACGCGCGTATCGGTGCCGTCGCACTCATCGGGCGTGACGATGCTCGGGCCCATCGGGCAGAACGTATCGAAGCTCTTGCCCAGGTGCCACTGGCCGTGGCGCAATTGCACATCGCGCGCCGTCACATCATTGACGATGGTGTAGCCAAACACATGCTCGAGTGCGCGCGAACGTTCGATGTTCTTGCCGCCGCGGCCGATCACCACGGCCAACTCGGCTTCGTAGTCGATGTTGTCGGACACCGGGCCCTGGCTGCTTCGTGGCAACTCGACCTTGGCACATGGCGCGATGACGGTTTGCGGTGGCTTGCTGAACACCATGGGCCAGCCGTCGTCTTTGGGCGCGCTGCCTTTGAAGACACTGCCGGCCAGTTCAGCGGCATGCGCGCGGTAGTTGCGCCCGACGCAAAACAGGTTGCGGCGCTGGCGCGGCAGGGGCGCTTCGAGTTGCACGGCACTCAAAGGCAGACGCGGGCCAGTGGCGGGCGGCATGGCACCGCCGCTGGCCAGGCGCTCGATCAGATCGAGCACGCCGCGTGATGCGACCAGGGCCAGCGGCTGCACGTCCCGGCCATCGGCCGACAAGCTGCCCACCTGGCGCTTACCGGCCCATTGAAAGCTGACCCATTTCAAGCTTCTGTCTCCTGCTTGATGACCACCGCGGAACGCCGCGCGCCGCTGAACAGCGATGTTGTTTTGAGACTCCAAGCCCGTTATGGGACGCTTGTCTCATTTTCGCGGGGCATACTAAGCGCAAACAAATCCGCAAAACCATCCGGAGTTCGCCTGTGAGATCAGGAGTTACCCGCAGCAAGCTCACCCTGGCACCCAAGGCTCCCGCTGGCGGCGCGGCGTCTCGCACCTACCAGTTGCTGCTGGCCACCACGCTGGCCGCCATTGACGACGGGCATGTGCCTTCCATCGCCGAAGTGGCGGTACGCGCCAAGGTGTCGCGGGCCACCGCCTATCGCTACTTTCCCAGCCGCAGTGTGTTGATCACCGCAGTGGTGGAAGCCTCGCTGGCGCCGGTGCGTTCGTGGAAGTCGGATCAGACCGATGGCGCCGCGCGGGTGCGCGAGATGTTCACCGCCTCGCTGCCCAGTTTGGCGGCGTCTGAGCCACAACTGCGCGCCGCCGTTCAACTCTCATTGGAGCAATGGGCGCTGGAACGCGCCGGCTTGCTGGAAGAAGAGCCCTACCGGCGCGGCCACCGCATGCGCATCCTGGCCCACGCCGTGGCGCCTTTCGCCGGCCTGCTGCCCGCGCGCAGCGTCGACCGCCTGCAAAAGGCTTTGTCGGTCATCTTCGGCATCGAGCCGCACATCGTGCTCAAAGACATCTGGGGCGCCAGCGCGCGCGAGGTGGATCAAACCGTGCTGTGGATGGTCGATGCGTTGATCGCGGCCGCGCTGCGCGAGGCCAAGCCCGCACCGGCTAAGCGCCGAACTCCGTAAGCAGCTCACCAGCCAGCGGTGGCTGCGCCAGCAGGCCGGACGCATTGGCCACCATTTGCCCGTTGACCCACACGCCGTGCACGCCGCTGGCATCGGTGGTCAAGCGCGGCGCGCCGCCGGGCAGGTCGAACACCCGGCGCTTGGGGCCGCGGCCCACGCTGGCGGGGTCGAACAACATCAGGTCGGCGGCATAGCCTTCGCGCACCAGGCCGCGCCCGCGCAGGCCAAAGATGCTGGCCGGTTGTGAGGTGAGCCGCCGCACGGCATCGGCCAGGTTCATGGCGCGCAGGTCGCGCGCCCAGTGGCCCAACAAGTGCAAGCCAAAACCGGCGTCGTTGAAGAAGGTGAGGTGCGCGCCGGCATCGCTGAGCGAGACCAGGCTGTGCGGGTGGTTGAGCATGCGCCCCACCGCGGCTTCGTCGCTGTTCAGCAGCATGGCGGTGAACACGGTTTGCAGGTCTTCGGCCAGCGCCAGGTCGAGCATCACATCCAGCGGGTCGGCATCGCGCGCTTGCGCGATGTCGGCCAGGCTGCGTTGTTCGAGTTCGCGGTGTGCCGGCAGCGCCGCTTCCACCACGTGCACCTTGTCCCATTCGTTGTTGAACAGGCGGAACGTGGCCGGCGCGGCCAGCTCGGCGCGCACGGAGTCGCGAAAGCCGCGCTGGCCCAGCACCGCCTTGAGCGCATCGCCGTGCAGCCCCAGCGCCGGCTTCCAGCTTTGCAACCCTTCCACCGGGTAGGGCGAGGCCAGCGTGAAATCCATGCTCAGCGGGCAGATGACACTTGCCCGATGAGTGAGTGACCTCTTGCATTAGCCGCGCTGATTGCATCGAGGTCATTGAACACCGCCTGCGGGTTGGTGCCGTTGTGCAGCAGCGCGGCCACCATCACCGGGCGGCCACTGCCGGCGGCCAGGCTTTCCAGGAAGGGCATCGGCGTGTGGCCGCCCTTGGTGAGCATGAACACGCCGCGCCCGCCTTCGCCCATGGCATTCACCAGCGCCGTGAACTCGCGCTCGTCAGCCGCCCGCGAAGGCATCGGCAAGCCGCCTTCGCCGTTGTGCGCCGGGCTGGTGCTGCTGGCAAAGCCCACCGCGCCGGCGCGCATGGCGCTGCGCACCAGGGTTTGCATCTGGCTGATTTCATCGTCGGTGGCGGCGCGGCGCGGCGCATCCGCGCCCATCACGTAGGTGCGCAACGACGAATGGCCCAGGTAGGCCGCGATGTTGACCGCACTGCGCTGGCGGCGCAGTTGCGCCAGGTACTCGTCAAACGTCTCGAAGCCCCACTCGATGCCCTGGCGCAGCACATCCAGCGACATGCCTTCCACCTGCGTGAGGTTGCGCATGGTCAGCTCGCGGTCGGCGGCGCGGCACGGCGCGATGGTGAAGCCGCAGTTGCCGATGACGGCGGTGGTGACGCCCAGCGCGGGCGACGGGCGCACGCACGGGTCCCAGGTGATTTGCGCGTCGAAGTGCGTGTGGCTGTCGATGATGCCGGGCATCAGCGCCAGGCCCGTGGCATCGAGCGTTTCGCGCGCAGGCGCGGCGCCCTGGCGCGCCGGCGTGATGGCCACGATGCGGCCGGCGGCCACGTGCACATCGCGCAGTTCAGGGGTGGCGCCGCTGCCGTCAAACAGCAGGGCCGAGCGGATGCACAAGTCGTTCATGGGGCGGCAATGCAGCGTTGAAGTAGACGAAGGGTAGCAGCCGGTTGCCGCAGCTTGTCCCTAGTTCGTACGACGCACAGCAGGTTGCACAGGACTATCGTGCGCCACGTTGCCCGTTCCCGGGCAAGCCCACGAAAGGCCCATCATGTCCGCTCCCTTCATCGGCCAGACTTTCACCTTCCACCAGCCCGACGGCACGCCCATCACGGTGCGCGGTTGGGGCGACCAGTACCACGCGGTGTTTGAAAACCTCGAGGGCTACACCGTGGTGCGCAACCCGGTGACGCAGTACTGGGAAGTGGCGCAACTCTCACCCGACGGCATGCACCTCGAACCCCTGGCCGGCGTGCGCAGCGCCCCCGCCGCGGCATCGGCCGGCGTGCCGCGCGGCCAGCGTGAGCGCGCGGAAAGCACACGCGCACGGGCACGCGAAAGCGGCCTGCGTTTTGGCCTGCGGCGCTGCGAGCAGCGGCGCCAGGAAAAGCGCAACCTCGAACAAGCCGCGCGCACCCTGGCCCGTGGCGGCGTGGCCATGCCCGCGCCACCGCAGCGCGGCACGGTGGGCACCTACGTCGGCCTGTGTCTTTTGATCGAATTCCCTGACGTGCCGGCCACCATTTCGCGCGACGAAGTGGAGCGTTTTTGCAACCAGCCGGGCTACAACGGCTTTGGCAACCAGGGCTCGGTGCGCGACTATTTTGTCGACAACTCGCTGGGCCGCTGCACCTACACCAACTTGGTGGCGCCCTACTACCGCGCGAAAAAGCCGCGGAGTTACTACACCGACCCGGCGATCGAATACACGGTGCGCGCGCGCGAACTCATCAACGAGGCGCTGGCCAACCTCAAGGCCAGCGGTTTCGATTTTTCGCCGCTGACGGTTGATGCCGGCGGATATGTCTATGCCACCAACGTCTACTACGTCGGGCCGGCGGTGAACGACTGGTCAAAGGGGCTGTGGCCGCATGCCTCGCAGTTGGGTTCACCGGTGCCGCTGGTCACGGGCAAGCGCGCCATGGACTACCAGTTCACCAACATGGGCAGCGAGCTCACGCTGGGCACCTTCTGCCACGAGAACGGCCACATGCTGTGCGACTACCCCGACCTGTACGACTATGGCAACGAATCCAGCGGCGTGGGCGCGTATTGCCTGATGTGCGCCGGCGCCAACATCAACCCGCGCAACCCGACACAGATCAGCGCTTACCTCAAACGTTTGTCGGGCTGGGCCGGCAGCGTCAAGCCGCTGGCCCATGGGCAAGATGTGACGCTGAATGCCAGCGCCAATGAATTCGCCTTGTTGGCCAAAGACAGCAAGGAGTACTTCCTGATCGAAGCCCGCGCCCGCCAGGGCCGCGACGCTGCGCTGCCCGGCGCCGGGCTGGCCATCTGGCACATCGACGAAGCCGGCAACAACAGCTTCGAGCAAATGAGCGCCACGCGGCACTATGAGATTTCGCTGGAGCAGGCCGACGGCCGCTTTCAGCTTGAAAAGCTGGCCGGCCAGATGGGCGACGCGGGCGACCTGTATGCCGGTGCCGCGGCGCGCTTTGGCGACACCACCACGCCTTCGAGCAAGTGGTGGGACGGCACGGCCTCGCAGTTGGCCATTGACCAGATCGCACCGGCCGGGGCGCAGATGCGCTTTCGCTGCCTGCTCGGTGCGCCGACCACCACGACCACCACCAGCGCGCAGCGCTTCGAAGCCACGCCCGACAAGGTGATTCCAGACAACCTGCCGGCCGGCATCGTCGAGGTCTTGCAAGTGCCACAGGCCTTGATGATCGAGGCGCTAACGGTCGAAATAGACATCTCGCACAGCTACCCCGGCGACCTGCTGGTCACGCTCACGCCGCCCTCGGGCCAGGCGCTGGTGCTGCATTCGCGCAGCAGCGGCAACGTGGCGCAGGGGCTGAAGCTGGTGCTCGACGCCACCAAGCTGCCGGCCCTGGCCGCGCTGCGCGGGCGCGACGCCGCGGGCGCCTGGCGCCTGACGGTGCAAGACCTGGCGGTGGCCGATATCGGCCGCCTGAACCGCTGGGCCCTGGCCTTCACCCCTGCGGCCGCCACCATGACGAACGGCCCGCTGTTGCTGAAAGAAAGCCCCGGTCAACAAATACCTGACAACCGCACGGCCGGCATCAGCCGCAGCCTGGCGGCCAACGCCGCGGCCGCAACCAGGCTCGGGCGGGCCGAGGTCAAGCTGAACATCACGCACCCGTACATCGGCGACCTGCGCGTCAGCCTGGTCTCGCCCGCCGGCACCGAAGTGCTGCTGCACGACCGCTCTGGCAGCGACAGCGACAACATCATCACCACCTACACCGCCGCCACCACCCCGGCGCTGGCAGCGCTGGCCGGCCAGCCGATGGCCGGCAACTGGCAGTTGCGTGTGGCCGACCTGGCAGGCAGCGACGTGGGCAAACTCAATGAATGGGCGCTGACGCTGGTGCCGGCCTGACTGCGCGCCCGTGGCGCGGTGGCGGCGGCTGGCGGCCGCTCAGGGCCCGACGCCCAACGCAAAGATGTCGGTGCGGTTGGTGTTGGCGCTCGCGGCCAGCGCGGCCACGGCGATGAAGCGGCCGTTGGCCCAGGCCAGGCCCTGGTAGTCGCCCAGGAACAGGCCGCCGGCATCGGGCGCCTGGGCCATGTCGAAGCTGCGCACCAGGGCGGTTTCACTGAACACCAGCGCGTCGCTGGTTTGCACCAACCAAGCGTCAGCCAGCAAGGTCTGCGTGGCCGCGGTGTTGCTGCGCAGGTCGTAGTGCAGCAAGGCCAGGCCCCCATCGGGCCGCGTGGCCAGGTTCGGGGTGAAGGCCGGCACACTCAGGTCGCGGTTAGCGGCCACGGGTGCGCTGAAGGTGCGTGCGCCGTCACTCGATACCACCAGGGCGATGGCATCGTGCGCGCCGCTTGTGAAGCGCGCGTCTTGCCAGGCAACCCAGATGCGGCCGTCGGCGCCGGCGGCCACGGCCGGGATGATGCCGCCGTCGCGAATGGCCTGGCCCGTGGTGGCGTCGCGCGTGCCCACGCCGCGGTGCTCGCCCACCACGATGGGCACGCTCCAGGTCAGCCCCTTGTCGAGCGAGCGCGTGGCGCGCACGGTGGCGCTGCTGCTGCCGTTCACGGTGTCGATCTGCGTGAACACATTCACCAGCACGCCACGCTCGGCGCCGCTGGTGAGCACGACGATGCGGTTGCCAATGGTCTGGCTGATGCCGGCCGAGCTTGGGGTGACGATCTGGCGCGCGCCCTCCCAAGTCAAGCCGCCGTCGCTTGACCGCGCCAGCAATGCGGGGCCGTTGCCGGCCGGGTCGAGCCGGTCCCACACGGCGTAGACGAAGCGGGCATCGGTGGGGTCGGCGGTGATCGTGTTCTTGTCGTTGAAGCCCTGTGCGCCATCACCATGCAGCAGCAGCGGCACGCCAAACGTTCGCCCGCCATCGCTGGAGCGGCTGATCAGCATGGCGCTGCGCGAGCTGGCGCTGAAGTTGGCGCCGCTGAAGGCCAGGCCCATGAGGTACACGGTGCCGTCGGGCGCAATGTCCACCCAGGGGTCGGTGGCACGTTCATGGTCGCCCGCGCTGCCGGCCAGGGCGCCGCCGCAGCGCGAAAAGGGTTGCAAACTGCGCGCCCAGGTCAAGCCGCCATCGAACGACACGGCACTCACCAGCGCGCGGGCGCCACCATCGCTGGCGCGGTCTTGCTGCCAGGCGGCCACCAGGTGTTGCGGGTTGATCGGCGAGACGGCCAGCGTCGGCTCCACTTCGGCATCAAGGTACACCGTGCCGCTGCTGCGCCCGCCGGTGCAGCCCGGCGCCACCAGGCTGGCGGCGCTGGCCAGGGCACCAGTCGCCAAACCAGGCAGGGCCGGGGGCACGGGCTGCGGGCTGGTGTCAGCGCCACCACCACCGCCGCAGGCCGTGAGCCATGCGGCCAGAAAAAACGCCGGCGCCGCAATGCGGGGCCGGCGTTGAGCGTTTTGATCGGCCCGGTTCAGGCGAACTCTTGGCGCACCGTGGCAGACATCAAGCGGCGAATGATCCATGCCAACAGCATACAAGCCACCAGCGTGAGCGCCACCGCCAGCCAGCGCGCCGTGGCCGCAAAGCCGCCGAAGATCTTGGCCGCGGCCGCGGGCAAGGTGGAGTCGCCCAGCGTCTGGCTGACCAGCGACAACATCACCTCATGCTGCAACCACATGCCGGCCAGGTTGGCCACGATGCACAGCGCCATCAACCCGATGAACACCCGGCGTGCCCATTCCAGGCGCAACAGCAGGCCGATGGCGCTTGCCAGCGTGGCCAACGACACCACCAGGCCCAGGCCGAGCACCCACGGCAAGTAGCCCAGCAACAAGCCGGTGAGCAGTGGCAGCGGCTGCACCGCACCAGCAACCTGAGGCATGAACGATGCCGCGGCGGCGTGCTGCAACAAGGCGCTGAGGCTGGCCAGCGCAGACAGCGCAATGAACATCCACGCCACAGCTGTGACGAAGCGGGAACGGGCGCCGACGAAGATGGTGTGTGGCATGGTGTGTCTTCCGTAAAACGCTGGCGCAGCTCCGAGGCTTGGATGCTGGATGCGTTTTGTGACAACCATATTTAAGCGGGCGCCCCGCGCGGTCACTCCCCCGAACGGGTGGTTGTCCACAAATGGTGGGGCGAAATGCACGATTCGGCCACTGGCTGTGGCCGGCGCGCATCAATCCCGATGTTTCCCACTAGTGTGGTGTTGCACGCTAAGCGCGACATAAAACCGCGTCTTTGCGCCCGTGGCGTCGTTGCAAATCCGCGCGATGCCACGCGGCATCGCTGTGG
>JAYUHT010000434.1:0-3945 GCA_043766725.1 Burkholderiales bacterium
CGCAGTTGGCCGGCGCGGCGCGTGGCCACCGAGCAAGGCGATCTGACGCAAGGCCTGGCAGTGCGGGTCAAGCTCAAGCGCCCCGACGTGGCCGCTGAACTCGACCTCGGCGACGCCGCGCGCTTCTGGCCCACCGACGAAGCCCTCGAATGCTGGCGCGCGGGTGCGCCCGATGGCATGGCCGAAGTGGTGTACGACTAGGCGGCGACCGCGCGCAACTTGGGCGGCCTTCGCGGGGCATTCGCGTGACCTCAGCGTGGCCGTTGCGCCGCTATTGCTCGCCTATCTCGCCGCATTTGCGCGGCTACATGCGCTCACAACTGTGCGACGCTTGATGCGCCCGGTGGCGTACCGGTTGCCAACCCAGTGAGCGGCCACTGCGTTGGGTGGAGACCCGTCGTTCCATTGGAGCCCGATCATGCTCAAGCACACCCTCTTGCTCGCCGCCTTGGCCGCCAGCACCTCGTTCGCCCAGGCCGCCGATGTGGGCGTGTCGGTGCAGATCAGCCAACCCGGCGTGTATGGCCGCATCGACATCGGCCGCTTCCCGCAACCCGCCGTGGTGGTGGCGCAGCCGGTGGTGGTGTATGCGCCGCGTGTGGTGCAGCCGCGGCCCGTCGAGCCGGTGTACCTGTGGGTGCCGCCTGGCCACCAGAAACATTGGGGCAAGCACTGCCACCGCTATCAGGCCTGCGGCAGGCCGGTCTACTTCGTGCAAGATCAGTGGTACCAACAGCATGTAATGGCCGGCCACCGGGGGCCGCACGGCCAGGCTGGGCACGGCAACGAGCACGGCGAGCGTGGCCATGGCAACGGCCACGGCAAAGGCCAAGGCCGTGGCCACAAGGATTGAAAGCCCGCCACCCGCATGCATGAGACCCCGCTGACCGGCCTGGTGCTCAGCGGCGGCGGCGCGCGCGCGGCCTACCAGGTGGGCGTGCTGCGTGCCATTGCGCAACTGCGCCGTGAAGCCAGCCCGGGCACAGCGCAACGGCGCAACCCCTTTGGCGTGATCTGTGGCACTTCGGCCGGTGCCATCAACGCCGCGGCCCTGGCCTGCAATGCCGACCAGTTCGACGCCGCGGTGCAAGGCATGGCCCAGGTGTGGGAAAACTTCCGCGCCGACCAGGTCTACCGCGCCGACTCGCTGGGCGTGATTCGCAGCGGGGCGCAGTGGTTAACCATGCTCTCCATCGGCTGGGTCATCGCGCGCTGGCGCCGGGCGCGGCCACGCTCGTTGTTGGACAACTCGCCGTTGGCGCTGTTGTTGCACGAAATGGTGCCGTTCGAACGGCTGCCGCGCATGCTGCGTGGGCGCCACCTGCAGGCCCTGGCCGTCACGGCCTCGAGCTACACCTCGGGCGAGCATGTCACCTTCTACGAATCAGCCGCACCTTTGGCGCCTTGGGTGCGCTCGCAGCGCGTGGCGCTGAGCACGAACCTGACCCATGCGCACTTGTTGGCGTCGTCGGCCATTCCCTTCGTCTTCCCGGCCAGTGAGTTGCCGGCGGGTCAGGCCACGCAATGGTTTGGCGATGGCTCCATGCGCCAAACGGCCCCCATCTCGCCGGCCATTCACCTGGGTGCGCAGCGCGTGCTCATCATCGGCGCAGGGCGCATGCACGAGCCGCCAGGGCGCTTGGCGCCCAACACCGGCTACCCGAGCTTGGCGCAGATTGCCGGGCACTCGCTGGCGGGCATCTTCCTGGATGCCCTGGCGGTGGATGTGGAACGCATGCAGCGCATCAATCGCACCCTGGCCCTGTTGCCGCAAGACGCCCGTTTGGCCACGCCCTTGCGCACCGTGCAGGCATTGGTGATCGCGCCCTCGCAGCGCTTGGACGACATCGCCGCCAAACACCTGGGCGAACTGCCCGCGCCGGTGCGCGCCCTGTTGCGCGGCGTGGGCGTGAGCGGGCGCGGGCGTGATGCGAGCGGCGCTGCCCTGGCCAGTTACCTGTTGTTCGAAAGCTCGTATACACGCGAGCTGATGGCGCTGGGCCAGGTCGACACACTGGCGCGGCGCACGGAAGTGCTCAACTTCTTCGGCTGGGAAATGCAAAGGGCCCCGCTCAGCGGGGCCCTTCACACAAGCGCCTGAGCGTTCCCCAGGCCGACAGCACACGTCGGCCGCCTGCCGAGGGGTTGAGCAAAGTGGCAAAGCCACATTTGCTCAAAGCGCCAGCGCCTTACTTCTTGGCGCCTGAGGCGGCCGCGGCAGCGGCGGTGGGCTTGGCTTCCTTGTCAGCCTTCGCCTTGGCTTTTTCGTCGGCCTTGGCCTTCTTCGCAGCAGCCTTGTCAGCCTTGGCCTTGGCCGCTTCTTCGGCCTTGGCGTTCTTCGCCGCTTCCTTTTCAGCCTTCGGGTCAGCCTTGGCCATGGCCTTGTCGTCGGCCTTGGCTGGTGCGGCGGCTACGGCGGGCTTGGCCGGTGCGGCGGGCGTCGCCGCCGGTGCCGGCATGGCAGCGGGCACGGGCTTGGCCGCAGCAGCGGGGGCTGCGGGTGTGGCCGGTGTGGCTGGCGTAGCAGGCTTGGCGGCCGGGGTGGCAGCGGGTGCCGCGCCCTTGAAGGTGGCGCCCGCCACGGTGAGGCCAGCTTCGGAGAACTTGACCGCATTGCCATCGCCCACGCCTTGCACGCGGGTGATCATGTCGGTCCAGTCCTTGAAGTTGCCCTTCTTGCGTTCGTCAAGAATCTTGCCGGCGATGACCGGGCCAATACCCTTCACGGCCTCGAGCTCGGCCTGGGTGGCCTTGTTCGCATCGACAGCGGCAAACGCCACGGCGGCCAGCAGCGACAGCATCGCGGCGACGATTTTCTTCAACATCTTGGGGTACTCCTGGAGGTGGTTGCCCCATGGTGAACCGGGGGCTTGGCGGCGCCGGATTGTCACACCGGCCTGCGCACCAACGCGCCCAGGCCGGGGCGCGTTGACACCCTGCGCGCGCGCTCAGGCCGGGGCGCGTTGACACCCTGCGCGCGCGCCCAGGCCGGGGCGCGTTGACACCGTGTGCGCGCGGCCTTGGGACGGATCACGCGCCGCTGATAATCGGCGCCCCCTTGCAGCACGGCGCCACCACACCGCTCCGACATGACCGAGTCTTTGCCCCAAGCCGCGCACGTGGTGGCCACGCATGACGCCTTGCTGGCGCGCCCCGGCTGGCCGGCCAGCAGCGACACCAGCGCCAATGCCAACGCCAACGCCGGCACCGAGGCCGTGCCTGCGCTGTGGCAATGGCTGCACACCAACCACCGCTGCAATGCGCTGTTATGGGCTGAAGAAGACCTGGCACGGCGCACCCAGGTGGGCGCCGAGCAGATCGCGGCCAACAAGCGTGCCATCGACGGCTTCAACCAGGCGCGCAACGACGCCACCGAGCGCATCGATGAGCTGCTGTTGTTGGCCCTGCGCTTGGTGGACGAGACCTCGACCGCCGGCGATGCGCCGCGCGCCACCGCGGCGGTGGGCGCGCGGCTGAACAGCGAGACGGCCGGGGCCATGATCGACCGCTTGTCGATCATGGCCCTGAAGATCCATGCCATGCGCGCCCAGGCCGCACGCGCCGACGTTGATGACGCCCACCGCGTCGCCAGCCAGGCCAAGCTGGCACGGCTGCTGGAGCAGCGTGCAGACCTGGGCCGTTGCCTGGACGAACTGCTGGCCGATGCGCGGGCCGGGCGCGCCTACTTCAAGGTCTACCGCCAGTTCAAGATGTATAACGACGCGCGCTTCAACCCTGCGCTGGTGGCCGAGGCCCGGCTTGGCGGTGTGGCTGACAGCAAACGTTAACGCGGTGCGCATTCTTGTCGTCAAGACCTCGTCGATGGGCGACGTGGTGCACGCCCTGCCGGCGCTGAACGACATGTTGGCCCAGCAGCCTGGCTTGCAGGTGCATTGGCTGGTGGAGCCGCCGTTTGCGCCCATCGTGGCCCTGCACCCGGGCGTG
>JAYUHT010000435.1:0-3940 GCA_043766725.1 Burkholderiales bacterium
CGGCTTGCGCCGCCACCTTGCACAGAACACCCAACACGGACGGCCCACACCGACTCGTCTCTGTTGCTCTGATCCTCACCTCGCGGTGGAGAGTCGTTAACTCCTGCGCTGCCCTGTGCAGTCCGGACCTTCCTCCAGTGCGGCCTTTCGGCGGTTGCACCAGCGGCGGTCTGGCTTGCTTCACCGTGCGATTATCGCGGCTTGTTCATCTTGCACTTTGGAGGCAGATCATGAGGTTCGACGACGTGCTGCAAAGCATCGGCAACACCCCGCACATCCGCATCAACAAGCTGTTCGGCGCGCAGGCACAGGTGTGGGTCAAGTCCGAACGTGCCAACCCCGGTGGCTCGATCAAGGACCGCATCGCCCTGTCGATGGTGGAAGACGCTGAACGCAGCGGCGCGCTCAAACCCGGCGGCACGATCATCGAGCCCACCTCGGGCAACACCGGCATCGGCCTGGCAATGGTGGCCGCGGTGAAGGGCTACGCGCTGCTGCTGGTGATGCCCGACAGCATGAGCATCGAGCGCCGCCGCCTGATGCTGGCCTACGGCGCGCGCTTCGAGCTGACGCCGCGCGAAAAGGGCATGAAGGGCTGCATCGCGCGCGCGCAAGAATTGCTGGCGCAAACGCCCGGCGGCTGGATGCCGCAGCAGTTCGACAACCCGGCCAACATCGACGTGCATGTGCGCACCACGGCCGAAGAAATTGCGCGCGACTTTCCCGAAGGGCTCGATGCGCTCATCACCGGCGTGGGCACCGGCGGCCACTTGAGCGGCTGCGCCCAAGTGCTGAAGGCGCGCTGGCCGAAGCTGAAGGTGTTTGCAGTGGAGCCCAGCGCGTCGCCCGTGATCAGCGGCGGCGCGCCGTCGCCGCACCCCATTCAGGGCATCGGCGCCGGCTTCATCCCCACCAATTTGCGCACTGAGTTGCTCGACGGCGTGATCCAGGTCGACGCTGAACCCGCGCGCGAAATGGCGCGCCGTTGCGCCCGCGAAGAAGGGCTGCTGGTGGGGATTTCCAGCGGCGCCACGCTGGCCGCGATTGCGCAAAAACTGCCCGAACTGGGCACCGGCGCGCGCGTGCTGGGCTTCAACTACGACACCGGCGAGCGCTACCTGTCGACCGAGGGCTTCCTGCCGTCTGAATAGCTTTTGGCCAGGCGCTTGTCGCGCAACACGAATTGCGTGCCGCGGCGGTCGAGGTCGAACAACTGGGTGGCGTCGATCAGGTCGATCAGCTTGCGGTAGCCGTAGTTGCGCGCGTCGAACGAGGTCTGGTTGCCGATCTGCTGCGCCACCGCGCCAAGCTGGGCCCAGCCGTCTTCGCCCACGGCAGAGTCGACCGCGGTGCGCAGCAGGCCCACCAGACGGGCATCGCGCTTGAGTGCAGCGCTGTCGAGCCTGATCGATGCGCTGCCAGGCGCCAAGGTGTCTACTGCAACCGCCTCAACCGCTTCAGCCTGCGGCGCAGTTGGTGCATCGGGCTGCGCCTTGGGTTTGCGCGTGCGCCGCGCGGGCTTGGGCGCGGGGGCGTCATCGGCCACCGGTTGGCCCAGGTTCTCAAGGTACAAAAAGCGCGAGCAGGCGTTGACGAAGGGCATGGGCGTGCGCTGCGCGCCGAAGCCGTACACCGCGGCACCCTTGGCGCGCAAGTGCATCACCATGGGCGTGAAGTCGCTGTCTGATGACACGATGCCGTAGGCGTCGGGCGAATCGGTGTAGAGCAGCTCCATGGCCTCGATCACCATCACCATGTCGGTGGCGTTCTTGCCCTTGCTGTAGTCAAACTGCTGCACCGGCCGAATGGCGTAGTCGTGCAGCACGCCGGCCCAACCCTTCAAGCCGGGCTTGGTCCAGTTGCCGTAGGCGCGGCGGATGTTGGCCACGCCGAGCTTGGACAGTTCAGCCAGGATCACATCGATCTTCGCGGCGGGCGCGTTGTCCGCGTCGATCAACAAGGCAATGCGCGGCTGCTTCTCAAGCATCGAGTTTCCAGTTCAGGGTTTCGCCGGCGCACAACGGCGTCAGCGCCGCATCGCCAAACACCAGGCTTGAGGGCACCACCCAGGGCTCGCGCTTCAGGGTAATGTGCCCGGCATTGCGCGGCAGGCCATAAAAGTCAGGCCCATGGTGGCTGGCAAAACCTTCCAGGCGATGCAGCGCGCCCGCAGCCTCGAACGATTGTGCATACAACTCGATCGCTGCCAGCGCCGTGTAGCAGCCCGCGCAAGCCGCGGCGTGTTCCTTCAGGTGCGCGGCGTGCGGCGCGCTGTCGGTGCCGAGAAAGAATTTCGGCGAACCCGACGTGGCCGCCGCCACCAGCGCCAGGCGGTGCTCTTCACGCTTGAGCACCGGCAGGCAGTACAGGTGCGGGCGCAGGCCGCCGCTGAACAGCGCGTTGCGGTTGAACAGCAGGTGGTGCGCGGTGAGCGTGGCCGCCGTCATCGCGCCTTCTTGCGCCACGTACTGCGCGGCTTCGCGCGTGGTGATGTGTTCGAAGACGATTTTCAGCGCCGGAAAGTCGCGCCGCAGCGGCTGCAACACCTGCTCGATGAAGCGCGCCTCGCGGTCGAACACGTCCACCGCCGGGTCGGTCACCTCGCCATGCACCAGCAACAGCAGGCCGTGGCGCTGCATGGCTTCGAGCGTGGCGTGGGTCTTGCGAACATCGGTCACGCCGGCGTCGCTGTTGGTGGTGGCACCGGCCGGGTACAGCTTCACCGCCACCACGCCGGCCGCTTTGGCACGCGCGATTTCATCGGGCGCGAGCTGGTCAGTCAGGTACAGCGTCATCAGCGGCTCGAAGCCCGTGCCCGCAGGCAAGGCCGCCAGGATGCGTTGCTTGTAGGCCAGCGCCGCCGCCGCCGTGGTGATGGGCGGCTTCAGGTTGGGCATGACGATGGCGCGCGCGAACTGCCGTGCGGTGTGCGGCACCACCGCCGCCAGGGCGGCGCCATCGCGCAGGTGCAGGTGCCAATCGTCGGGGCGGGTGAGGGTCAGTTGCGCGCTCATCGTTTGAATTCTCGCATCGCGCTTTTTCGCCTCGCGCTGCGCCCACACGCGCTTCGCATTGCGCAGGTGAATCACCCGTTGCGCACCTTGCCTTGGCTGTTACACGGCAGTTGTAATGAGGTGTGTCGCCGGCTAGCACGAATCGCGCAACCGGGGTCGATCCTCCCCCTAATCAAAGGGGGGACGTCGCTCGTGCCCCCCGGGGGAGGTGGCTACATTTCTTCATAGCGACGTTCAATAAGTGGGCGGCGTTGCAAATGCCCACACATAACCAAGGATAGACATGCATTTCATCAAGCCCCTGCTCACCTCGGCGGCCCTGGCCATCACACTGCCCGCTGCCGCCGAATCCGCCTTCCTCGTGGTCGGCCTGGGGTTCGAAAACATCCTCAGGGCTGACGTCAGCGGCGACTTCCTCAACGCCGACATCCTGCAGTACTACAACGGCGGCGCCGCGGCATCCGGCAACGTGGGGCCCGACTACAACGTCAGCTTCAACCCCGGCGCCACGGCCATCCAGCGCATCCTGCCCGATTTTCACGGCCAGGGCGCCTTCAGCAACACGCCTTCGGGCGTGGCCGCGCTGGTGTTCCTGAGCGGCAACACGGCCACCTTGAACTTCGCTGACGGCTTCACCACCGGCTTCGCTTTGCGCTACGCCACCATCGCCGCCAACGCCAGCGTGACGGTGTTCTCAGACGTGAACGGCAGCGGCAGCGAATTGGGCACGGCCCTGCTGTCAGCCACCGCCACCTGCGGCGCGAATGATTTTTTCTGCACCTGGGGCACGGGCTCGGTTGCCTTTGCCGGGGCGGCCAAGTCGGTGATCTTCAAGGGCCTGTCTGACCAGACCTTGTTTGACAACGTCACCTTCGGCGCCGTGACCGCCACCAACGTGTCCGTGCCGCGTGATACGACGCCACCGC
>JAYUHT010000436.1:0-3930 GCA_043766725.1 Burkholderiales bacterium
TGACAGTGTCGCTGTCGGGGTTCACCACCCACAAGCGTGGTGGCCTCCAGGCTGGGCTTTGCCCTGGTGGTGTCGCAGGCCAGCGGACAGGTGCTGAAGTTCGACACCCAAACCTTCACGCAAACCGGCAGCCTGAACCTGGGGCCAAACCCGCGCCACGTGTCGATTGCCGCAGACGGCACAACGGCCTATGTCTCGCGCTTCATCAGCGCGCCGATGGTTGACGAACACACCGCAGCCCCCGGCGCCGGCGCAGCCACGGTGCTGCAAGTCAACGCCGTGGCGATGAGCTTGACGCGCAGCATTGCCTTGGCCCACAGCGAGCGGCCTGACGCCGAAAGCCAGGGCCGCGGCCTGCCCAACTACCTGGGCGCGGTGGTGTTGTCACCCGACGGCAGCCAGGCCTTCGTGCCCAGCAAGCAAGACAACATCAAACGTGGCGCGATGCGCGACGGCCTGGCGCTGAACTTTCAAAACACCGTGCGCGCCATCAGCTCGCGCATTGACTTGGCCAGCGGTGCCGAAGACCCGGCCGCTCGCATCGACCATGACAACGCCGGCCTGGCCAGCGCCGCCGCCTTCGACCCGCGCGGCGTGTGGTTGTTCGTGGCGCTGGAAACGAGCCGCGAAGTGGCGGTGATCGACGCCCACGGCCGGCGCGAGGTGATGCGGCTGAACGTCGGCCGCGCCCCGCAAGGGCTGGCCGTTTCGGGCGACGGCAGCACCTTGTTCGTGAGCAACATGATGGAACGAACCGTGAGCGGCTTCGACCTGCGCGCCCTGCGCGACAGCGGCCAACTTCATGTGCCGCATTGGGACACGGTGAACAGCGTGAGCACCGAGCTACTGAGTGCGCAGGTTCTCAAAGGCAAGCAACTGTTCTACGACGCGCGCGACACCCGCCTGGCACGCGACCGCTACATGAGCTGCGCGGCCTGCCACAACGAGGGCGGGCACGACGGCCGCGTGTGGGACTTGAGCCACACCGGCGAGGGCCTGCGCAACACCATCAGCCTGCGTGGCCGCGGCGTGGGCCACGGGCGCATGCACTGGAGCGGCAACTTCGACGAGGGGCAAGATTTCGAAGGCCAGATTCGCAGCCTGGCGCAAGGCAACGGCCTGATGAGCGACCTGCACTTCTACGCCGGCACACGCAGTTCGCCCCTGGGCGATGCCAAGGCCGGGCTGAGCGCCGACCTCGATGCCTTGGCGGCCTACCTGGCATCACTGAACCAATTTGCCCCGAGCCCGGCGCGTTCAGTTGAAGCCAATTTCAGCGGCCAGGCCGCGGCCGGCCGCGAGGTGTTTGCTGCGCGCTGCACCGCCTGCCATGCCGGCCAGGCCTTCACCGACAGCAGCAGCAACGCACGGCACGACATCGGCACGCTCAAGCCCACATCGGGCCTGCGCCTGGGCGCGGCGCTGACCGGCATCGACACGCCCACCTTGCGCGACGCATGGGCCACGGCGCCTTACCTGCATGACGGCTCCGCCGCCACGCTGGAAGCAGCCGTGCTGGCACACCGAAACATCGTGCTCACGGCGGCCGACCTGACCGCGGTGGTGGCGTACGTGCGGCAACTGGGCAGCGACGAGGCCCGCGCGCCTTGAGGCGCACGTAAAAAAGCCCGAAGGCTTTTGACCTTCGGGCCCGCACAACCCGGCGCTGTTTCGCAGCACCGGTTTGATCGTTCAGACGTCAGCCATGCTTCTTGTCGAAGAACTGTTCGTCTTCGGTGCTGCCCTTCAGCGCGGCCGTTGAGGCGTCGCGCTCGATGGTGGTGGTGACGGCATCGAAGTACCCCGTGCCCACTTCGCGCTGGTGCTTCACCGCGGTGAAGCCGCGTTCGGCGGCGGCGAATTCCTTTTCTTGCAGTTCAACGAACGCCGTCATGTTGTTGCGCGCGTAGCCATAAGCCAGGTCGAACATGCTGTGGTTCAGGCTGTGGAAACCGGCCAGGGTGATGAACTGGAACTTGTATCCCATGGCGCCCAGTTCACGCTGGAACTTGGCGATGGTGGCGTCGTCGAGGTTCTTCTTCCAGTTGAACGAAGGCGAGCAGTTGTAGGCCAGCAGCTTGCCGGGGAACTTGGCATGAATCGCGTCGGCAAAGGCCTTGGCGAAGGCCAGGTCGGGCTTGCCGGTTTCGCACCAGATCATGTCGGCCACCTCGGCATAGGCCAGGCCGCGGCTGATGGATTGATCCAGCCCATTGCGCACGCGGTAGAAGCCTTCAACGGTGCGCTCGCCGGTGCAGAAAGGCAGGTCGTTGGGGTCGATGTCGCTGGTCACCAAATCGCCCGCTTCGGCATCGGTGCGGGCCAGCAGCACGGTGGGCGTGCCCATCACGTCAGCCGCCAGGCGCGCGGCGGTGAGCTTGGCCACCGCGTCACGCGTGGGCACCAGCACCTTGCCGCCCATGTGGCCGCACTTCTTCACCGAAGCGAGCTGGTCTTCGAAGTGCACACCCGCGGCACCGGCTTCGATCATGGCCTTCATCAACTCGAAGGCATTCAGCACGCCGCCGAAACCGGCCTCGGCATCGGCCACGATGGGGGCGAAGAAGTCGATATCGTTCTTGCCCTCGCTCCACTGAATCTGGTCAGCGCGCTGGAAGGTGTTGTTGATCTTCTTCACCACCTTGGGCACCGAATCGACCGGGTACAGGGACTGATCGGGGTACATCTCGCCGGCGCTGTTGGCGTCACCCGCCACCTGCCAACCTGAGAGATAGATCGCCTTCAAGCCGGCCTTCACCTGCTGCAGCGCCTGGTTGCCCGTGAGCGCACCCAGCGTGTTCACAAAAGGCTCGGTGTTGACCAAGTTCCACAGCTTTTCAGCGCCGCGCTTGGCCAAGGTGTGCTCAATGGGCAGCGAGCCGCGCAGGCGCACCACGTCGGCGGCGCTGTAGCTGCGCTTCACTCCCTTCCAGCGTGGATTGCTGGCCCAGTCTTTTTCAAGGGCAGCGGCTTGTTGTTCGCGGGTGGGGTGGCTCATGGGGGCTCCGTGGGTTGAAAGGCATGCAGCGTGCGCTGACGACGCCCAAGCTTAGCTGCATTCTGCTAACTTATGTCTTATATAAGATATCAGTTAGACATCAATAGAATCAGACACTTAACAACCGTTTACCGTCATATGAAATGAAATGCGTTAATTTGAAATACCCACCAAGTGCCCCTGGTGTGGCAATTGCCACAATGAGAAACGCCGATCGGCATGTGAGACCGTTGGCGCATTGGTGACGTTGATTTGGCTCAATCTGACGCCATGGCGCAGCTCGCAGAACAGGGCACCGAGGCCGCTGAGGTGCCCTGAATGCGCTTCACAAAGCTTGCGTGGCCCCAAGCCAGCGAGCGTACAGCCGGCAGGCAAAGGCCTGCGGCGGTGCCAGACACGCCGCCATCTTGGCCAGCACCTTGGGACCTGCATGAACAGTCGAGCGATGACTGGCCTGAAAGCGGCGCTGATGGCAGGAGTCGTCGCCCGCACGCAGGCCCAGTTTTGCTTCGACCGCGTCCACATGGAACTGCATACCCGATCGCGGGCCGAGTGCGGAGGCTTGGTTGACGCACGCTGGACTACTGGCCAGACGCTGCGCACCCGGCGACGGCTCGAAGCCTTCTTTGTGCCACTGCATGACGCACAAGCCTTCCAAGTGGCCGAAGGCAGATCTTGCGGCTTCGTGGAATTCAACGTGAACAGTGTGCCAACCCACTTCTGGTGCCGGCGAACGCAGCACCCGTGCGCCAAGCGTGCGCGCCATCAGTTGCGTGCCCGAGTAAGGGCCGATCACGGGTGCGCCATGCTGAATGGCATCGCGTATCGGAGCCCCGGCTTGGCGCAGAGACGGCTTGTCGTCATTTACGCTCATCGCCCCGACCCAAGTACCGCGAGCGCGGCATGCGGCTCAGGTTGGCATGGGTAGGCGT
>JAYUHT010000437.1:0-10362 GCA_043766725.1 Burkholderiales bacterium
TCCAGCGGGCTGGCAAAGGCATCGAGTTCGCGCGCGCGGGCCACCACGTCGAGCATGTCGGGGAAGTCGGGCGTGGCGTTCAGCGCGTCGGCAAAGGCCTGCACTTTCTGCACGAATTCGGAGTACTCGATTTCGTTCAGCGCGCCACTGCGGTTGGCCAGTTGCACACCGGCTTGCAACTCGGTGTAGCGGCCGCCTGGCCGCGGCTGCTCCCACTGGCCATGCATGTCGTCGAGCCCTTCAATGCTGTACGGTTTGCTGCCGGCGCGGCGTGTGGCGGGCCAATGCGCGAGCACCGCTTCGCCGCTCACCGTGGCGTCAAGTGCCAGTGGGGCGATGGCGTCGATCAGCGCATCGAGTTGGGCCATGCGGCGCAGCGGTGCCACTTCAGGCAAAGGCGGCGACGTATCAACCGGTTGGCCGGGTGCACCTTCGCTGCCGCCCATGCCGGGCTCGATGCGTTCGCTGCTTTCATCGGCCTGGCGCGGCTGTACGCGGCGCGTGTTCCAGGCGCCGTGCGCCACCACGGCGGCCAATATCAGACCGCCGAGGATGGCCAGCGCAATCGTGAGGGTCATGCCACTTCAGCCAAGCCGACCGCCGCTTCAATGTCCACCGCCACGATGCGCGATACGCCTTGTTCCTGCATGGTCACGCCGATGAGCTGCTCGGCCATTTCCATCGCGATCTTGTTGTGGCTGATGAACAGGAACTGCGTGCCCACGCTCATTTGCATGACGAGTTTGGAATAGCGCTCGGTATTGGCGTCGTCCAGCGGCGCGTCGACTTCATCGAGCAGGCAGAACGGCGCCGGGTTCAACTGGAAGATGGCAAACACCAGGGCGATGGCAGTGAGCGCCTTCTCGCCACCGCTCATCAGGTGGATGGTGCTGTTCTTCTTGCCCGGCGGCTGCGCCATGACCTGCACGCCGCTGTCGAGAATCTCATCACCCGTCATCACCAGCTTGGCACTGCCGCCGCCGAACAGAGTGGGGAACATCTGGCCGAAATGTTCGTTCACCTGGTTGAAGGTCTGGCCCAGCAGGTCGCGCGTTTCGAGGTCGATCTTGCGGATCGCGTCTTCCAGCGTGTTCATGGCTTCGAGCAAATCCGCGTTCTGCGCATCGAGAAAAGTCTTGCGCTCGCTGGCCGCGGTGAGTTCTTCCAGCGCCGCCAGGTTCACCGCGCCCAGCGCCGCCACTTCGCGGCCGATGCGGTCGATCTCGCCTTGCAAGCCCTGCAGCTTCACGCCTTCAGTGGCGATGGCGGCGCCGAGTGCTGCCACATCCACCGCCGCGGCGCTGAGTTGCTCCAGATACTGCGCACCGCCCAATTGCGCGGCCTGTTCATCGAGCTGCAATTTGGTGATGCGTTCGCGCTGCGGCTCCATGCCGCGCTCGATGCTCAGGCGCTGTTCATCGGCCGCGCGCAGCTTGGCGCTCAGGTCGTCGTACTGGCTGCGCGTGGCGCCGAGTTCGCCTTCGCGCGCCAGGCGCAAGGCCAGCGCGCCTTGCAGGCCGGCCTGCGCCGCGGTGTCGTTCAGCGTGCCCAGTTCAAGCTGCAACTGCTCGCCCGCCGCGGCGTTGCTGGTGATCTGCGCCGTGGCGGTTTCGATGCCGCGTTGCAGCTCGGCCTGCCGTGCGGCCAGGGCACGGGCCTGGAACTGTGCCTCCTGCGCCTGGCGTTCCAGCGCGCGCAGTTGCTCTTGCGCGCCGGCGCGCTGGCGCTCGGCGGCGATCACCGCGTCGTCCAGTTCGGCATGGCGCTCTTGCGCGCTGGCGAGCTGCATGTCGAGTTCCTCGAAGCGCGCCTCGCCGGTCATGCGCCGCTCTACCAGCGCTTCTAGCTGGGCGTCGATCTCGCTCAGCTCGCCATCGAGCTGCGAGCGCCGGCCTGCGCTGGCTTCGGCCTGCTGCTGCAAGCGCAGCAGTTCCACGTGCAACTGGTGGGCTCGGGTCTGGGCCTCGGCGGCCTCGCGGCGCACGCTGGCCAGGCGCAAGCTGGCTTCGGTGTAAGCAGCTTCCAGACGCACGCCGGCAGCGCGCGCTTCCTCGGCCATCAGCGCCTGGGCATGCAACTGGCGTTCGAGGTTTCCAATTTCCTGCGCGCGGGCCAGCATGCCGGCTTGTTCGGAGTCGGGCGCGTACAGGCTCATGGCATGCGACGACACGGCATGGCCTTCGCGCGTCATGATCACTTCACCATGCTTCAACTGTGTGCGTGCGGCCAGCGCGTTGTCGATGCTCGCCGCGGTGAACACGCCTTCGAGCCAATCACCCAACAGCGCCTTCAGGCCGGCGTCGTGCAGGCGCAGCTTGTCGGCCAAACTGGGCAGTGCGTGCGCCGCGGCCGGTGCTGCAGCGCTGGGTACGCTGTAGAAGGCCAGGCGGGCCGGCGGCGCGTCGGCAGCAAAGGCGCGAACCGTGTCGAGCCGGCCCACTTGCAAGGCATTCAGGCGCTCTCGCAGGGCGGCTTCGAGCGCGGCTTCCCAGCCGGGCTCGATGTGGATCTGCGTCCACAGGCCTTGCAGGCTTTCCAGGCCATGGCGCGCCAGCCAGGGTTGCAGCTTGCCGCCGCGCTGCACCTTTTCTTGCAGCGCGCGCAGGGCATCGAGCCGGGCCGCGAGGTCAGCGTGCTTGTGGCTTTCGGTGCTGGCCAGCGCGGCCTGGGCGCGGCGTTGCTCATCGAGCTGCGGCAGCTGCTCGGTGAGCTCGTGCAAGCGCGCGTCGCTGCTGCTGCGCGCCGCCTCGGCGCCGCCGCTGCTGGCCTTCAGTTCGCCCAGGCGTTGCATGTCGGGCACGGCCAATGTGCCGCGCTCGGCCTTCAGGCGTTCATGCCGGCCCTGCAAGGCGCGGCGCTGTTCATCGACGCTGCGGCTTTCAGCGGCCAGCACCTGAATTTGCTGCTGCACCTGCGCCACCTGGCCGCGCTGCTCGCTGCTGCGGCCCTGCGCGCTGCGCACGCTGTCGTCAAAACCGCCGAGTTGAGTGGCCTGTTCCTCGGCCTGGGCGGCCAGCGTTTCGCCCTGCTCCTCGGCTTGCACGATCTGCGCCGCGGCGGCTTCAAGCTCGGTCTGCGCCTGGGCTTGGCGATCAGCCCATTGGCTGTTCTGCGCCTTCAGCTCGGCCACCCGCGCCTCGGTGCGATGGCGCACTTCAACCACGTAGCGGATGCGCTCTTCCAGCCGGCTCACTTCCAGCGCGGCGTCAGCCAGCGCGCCCTGGCGCAGGTGCATGGCGTCGCCCGCGGCGTAATGCGCCTGGCGGATGGTTTCGAGCTCGGCCTCCACGTGGCGCAATTCCGCGGTGCGCTGTTCGAACGCCGTGACGGCTTCGTTCAGCGCCTGGTGCACACGCTGCGCCTCGCCGGCGGCATCGCGATGCTTCAAGAACCACAACTGGTGCAGCTTCTTCGTGCCATCGGTTTGCAGCGCGTGGTAGCGCTGCGCCACTTCGGCCTGGCCCTGCAACTTGTCGAGGTTGCTGTTCAGTTCGCGCAGGATGTCGTCCACCCGCGTCAGGTTTTCGCGCGTGTCCTTCAGCCGGTTTTCGGTCTCGCGGCGGCGCTCTTTGTACTTCGACACGCCGGCCGCTTCTTCCAGGAACAGGCGCAGCTCTTCTGGGCGGCTTTCGATGATGCGGCTGATGGTGCCCTGGCCGATGATGGCGTAGGCCCGCGGCCCCAGGCCGGTGCCCAGGAACACGTCTTGCACATCGCGCCGGCGCACCGGCTGGTTGTTGATGTAGTAGCTGCTCGTGCCGTCGCGCGTGAGCACGCGCTTGACGGCGATTTCAGCGTAGGTGTTCCACTGCCCGCCGGCGCGCGCATCGGCGTTGTCGAACACCAGCTCCACGCTGGAGCGGCTTGATGGCTTGCGCGTGGCCGTGCCATTGAAGATCACGTCTTGCATGGACTCGCCACGCAGCTCGCTGGCCTTGCTCTCGCCCAGCACCCAGCGCACGGCGTCCATGATGTTGCTCTTGCCGCAGCCGTTGGGGCCGACCACGCCCACGCGCTGGCCGGGCAACTGGAAGGTGGTGGGGTCGGCGAAGGACTTGAAGCCGGCAAGGCGGATCTGATTCAGACGCATGGGGGAGTTCGGTTC
This sequence comes from Burkholderiales bacterium, assembly GCA_043766725.1. Classification (GTDB taxonomy): domain Bacteria; phylum Pseudomonadota; class Gammaproteobacteria; order Burkholderiales; family Burkholderiaceae_C; genus Rubrivivax. Next base: position 4,106 of record JAYUHT010000437.1, read on the forward strand.
TGGCCGCGTTGGCAGTGCGCGGGCGGCCCATCGAAGGGCCGCGATCAGCATGAAAAACGCCTCTGCATCGAGGCGTTCTTGCGAGGTATTGTTGGGCCGCGATGATAGCATCGCGCCCCGTCGAAAAGCCCCCTCAAAGGCGCGCACGCTCATGGCCCGCAAAGCCCCTTCCCCCACGCAACGCCAGGCCCCGGCCAGCCCACCCAGCGCGCCGAGCAAGACCTTGCAAGTTTTCCCCAACCCGGCGCCGCAGCGCGACTACGTCATTCAATTCCAGGTGCCCGAGTTCACCTGCAACTGCCCCCTCACCGGCCAGCCCGACTTTGCCCACTTCAGCATCGAAACCGTGCCCGACGCGCTGTGCATCGAGCTGAAGAGCCTGAAGCTGTACTTCTGGAGCTACCGCAACGAGGGCGCCTTCCATGAGGCGGTGACGAACCAAATCCTCGACGACATTTGCGCCGCCATCAGCCCGCGCTTTGTTCGCATCACGGCCAGGTGGTACGTGCGTGGCGGCATCTACACCAACGTGGTGGTCGAGCAGCGCAAAAAGGGCTGGCAGCCGCAAGCGGCGGTGGTGTTGGCGCCGTTGCCGGCAACCGTTCAAGCCAGCGGTTTGGCCTGATTCACAACAGCGTCTCCGGCGCCAGCGGCGCCACCAGGTTGAGGAGCAGGCGCTGCCACAGGCTGGTGTCGGGCTCGTTGACCAGCACCTGCTCGCCCGCGCGGCCGTGCACGTGCCATTCGATGCGGCTTTGCGCCGTGTTCCATTCCAGCCGGTAAGTGGCGTTGTTCTTCACCAGTTCGGCCAGGCGCATCAACTCACGCGCCAGGGGCTCGCTGCGCACCAGCAGGCCCATCTCGGTGTTGTGGCGTTCGGAGCGCGGGTCGAAGTTCATGCTGCCGATGAACAGCACCTTGCCGTCGATGACCGCAGTCTTGGCATGAAAGCGCCCCACCGACTTGCCAAAGGGCCCGAGCCTGGGCGCCGTGCCGATGCGTGCCGGGCTGACCTCATAGAGCTGCACGCCGGCGCGCAACATTTCCGCGCGATAGCGCCGGTAGCCGGCATGCACCACGGGTTCATCAGTGGCGGCCAGCGAATTGGTGACGATCTCGATCTTGACCCCCTGGGAGCGCCCTTCGTGCACCAGGCGCATGCCTTCTTGGCCGGGAACGAGGTAGGGCGAGCTGAGCACGACGAATTGGCGTGCCTTGCGGAATTCGGCCACCAGGCTGGCGCGCACCGTGGGTGAGCCGAGTTGATCAAGATCCTGCCCGCCCAATACTTTGTCGGGCGAATCGGCGAAGGCGTCGCCTTCGGCCCACACGAGGCCCAGACGGCCGTCGTCGAAGTCGTCCGCCAGCGGGCCGTAGCCCAACACGTCAGCACCGGTGATGAACTTTGTCGAGGGAACCGGTAAGCCATCGGTGCCGCGCGCGAAGGCCGCACGCAAGGCGGGTGCATCCAGCGCGCTGCTGGCGATGGCTTGCACCGGATAGACATACGGGCTGTTCCAGTAGCGGTCAAAAATGCCCTGCATCTGCGGCAGCATGGCGCCCATGACGAAGGTGTCCAGGTCGATGAAATTCTGCTGCGCGTGGAGCATGAAGTACTCGGCCGCCAAATTGCGCCCACCGGCCACGGCCATTGCGCCATCGGCGATCAGCAGCTTGTTGTGCATGCGCCGGTTCAGGCGGTGAAAACTGGCCAGGCCGCTGGCCCAGCGCGTGCCGGTCGAATAGCGGATACCGGCAAACGGGTTGAACAGGCGCAGCTCCACGTTGGCATGGGCGGCCAGGCCGAGCAGCATCTCGTCCATGCCCACGGTGTACAGGTCGTCGAGCAGCAGGCGCACGCGCACACCGCGCTGCGCTGCGTTGCGCAGCTCGCGCAACAGGTAGTGGCCCATGTCGTCATGGCCGATCAGGTAGTACTGGATGTCGATCGACACCTGCGCGCGGCGGATCATCTCCAGCCGCACGCCCAGCGCATAAGGGCCCGCTGGCATGAGGCGAAAGCCGCTCAGGCCAGACTGCGGCTGCGAGGCTGCGGCGATGCGGCCCAGCGCGGTGTTCGCGCTCGCCGCAATGGCTTGCGAGGGCAGCCGCTGCACACCTTGCGGCAGCACGGCACAGCCGCCTAACAGGTCGATGAGCAGGGCAATCAGCAGGGCCTGGGCAGTGCGCGCAAACATGGGCAGCCTTTCGCGGCGGGCGGCTTCTATGATCGCGCAATGAGCAGCCATCTGTCGGCCCTGCGGCCCGGGTATCAGAAATTTGCCGTGAGCGTGCAGCCCAGCGCGATCGACGGCCAGGGCGCCTTCGCCGCCGAGCCGATACCACCGCGGCTGAAGATCGGCGAGATCCGCGGCGAAGCCATCAGCGTGGCCGAAGCACGCATTCGTGCCACGCGGCATGAACGCATCATGATCGTGGAGCTGTCGCCGTGCCGCGCCATCGACTTCAGCCAGTCCGCCGACCCCATGCGCTACACCAACCATTCCTGCGCCCCCAACGCGCGGCTGTGCATTCGCCAAGGGCGGGTGGAGTTCTACGCCTTGCGCGCCATCGCCGGGGGCGAGGAGATCACCGTGAACTACGGTGAAACCCACCATGAAGGCCGGCTGGCCTGCCGCTGCGGCGCGCCTGGCTGCGTGGGGCGCTTGTAGAGCGCTCCTTCATTGGGCCAGCGCGCGGCGCAAGCCCTGCAGGTACGGCTCGAACAGGTGCACGTCGTTGTGCCCAGCACCGGGCACGCGCACCAGGGTGGCCGCCGGCGCATGTTGCGCCAAGCGCTGCGCATGCTGCACCGGGATCAGCGTGTCCAGCTCGCCATGTGCCATCCAAACCGGCGTCTTGATGTGCGGCAGTGCCAGGTCGCTGCGCAAGGGGTAGCGCAGCAAGGCCGCGGGCACACAGGGGTAGTGGTGCGCCGCCAGGGCGGCCATGCTTTCATAGGGTGAGACCAGCACCGTCAACTCGGGCTGCACCTGTGCGGCCAGACCGGTGGCCAGGCCGGTGCCGAGCGAGCGGCCAAACACCACCCGGACCAATGGCACACCTTCGTACTGCGCCGCCAGCAGGTCCCACGCGGCGCGCACATCGGCTTCGAGTTGAGCCTGGCTGGTGATGCGCCCACTGCTCTTGCCGTAGCCGCGGTAGTCGAGCATGAACAGGTCGAAATTGGCCTGGCGATAAAAGTCAGCGTTGCTGAACCAGCTTTGCAAGTTGCCGGCGTTGCCGTGCAGGTAGAACACCACGCCGCGCGGCGCGGGCAGGCGCAGGTGCAAAGCGTGCAGCCGCGCATCGGCCACCGGCACCCAGGCCTCAAACACATCGGCACCCAGCTCGAAGCGGTGCTCCGGCGCCAATTTGGTGGGCATGAAAAGCAGCCGCTCCTGGCCCCACCACACGAAGGCCAGCACCAGCAGGTAGGCCGCAGCCAGGGCCAACAACCAGCTCATGATTCGGCGCTTGAGGGCGGCGGCGGACATGCCGCCATGATCGCGCAGGCTGCGGCAGATTGGCAGATTGCGCCACGGATAATCGTTTGATGAATCCGTTGCTGTCGCGCCTGCACCCCTACCCCTTCGAGCGCCTGCGTGAGCTCACCCGCGGCATCACACCACCGCCCGAGCTGAAGCACATCAGCCTGGGCCTGGGCGAGCCGCGGCACCCCACACCGGCGCTGATCGAACAGGCCTTGATCGGCGCGCTGCCGGGGCTGTCGAACTACCCCGCCACGGCCGGTGAGCCGGCATTGCGCGAAGCCTGCGCCGCCTGGGTGCAGCGCCGCTATGGCGTGGCGCTGAGCGCCGCCACGCAGGTGCTGCCGGTTAACGGTTCGCGCGAGGCGCTGTTTGCACTGGCGCAAACGGTGGTTGATGCGAGCAAGCCCGGTGCCACCGTGGTCTGCCCCAACCCGTTCTATCAAATCTACGAAGGCGCGGCCTTGCTGGCCGGCGCGCAGACCGCTTTTGCCAACAGCGACCCGGCGCGCAACTTCGCGGCCAATTGGGACGAGATCGACGCCGCCACCTGGGTGCGCACGCAGCTACTGTATGTGTGCTCGCCCGGCAACCCCACCGGCGCGGTGGCGCCGCTGGCTGAATGGCAGCGGCTGTTCCAGTTGAGCGACCGGTACGGCTTCGTGATCGCCAGCGACGAGTGCTATTCGGAGATCTACTTTCGCGACGAGCCGCCCCTGGGCGCGCTGCAAGCCGCGCAGGCCCTGGGCCGCGTTGACTTCAAAAACCTGATCGTGCTGACCAGCCTTTCCAAGCGCAGCAACGTGCCCGGCATGCGTTCGGGCTTCGTGGCTGGTGACGCCGCACTGATCAAGGCCTTCTTGCTCTACCGCACCTACCACGGCAGCGCCATGAGCCCGCCCATTCAACGCGCCAGCATCGACGCCTGGGGCGATGAAGCGCATGTGGTGGCGAACCGCGAGCTGTACCGGCAAAAGTTTGCCCGCGTCATGCCGATGCTGGCGCCGGTGCTCGACGTGGCCTTGCCCGACGCCGCCTTTTATCTGTGGGCGGGTGTGCCGGGCCATGATGATGTCGCCTTCGCCCTGGGGCTGCTGGCTCAATACAATGTGGCCGTGCTGCCGGGCAGCCTGTTGGCCCGCGTGGCCCACGGCCGCAACCCCGGCGCCGGCCGCATCCGCATGGCCCTGGTGGCCGGCGTTGACGAGTGCGTTGAAGCCGCCGGCCGCATCGCTGCCTACACCCGTTTACTTTGAGACACCCCATGACCCACCCGTTGCAAGCCATCATCGACCACGCCTGGGAAGAGCGCACCAAGATCACCCCCGCCAATGCACCCGAAGTGCGCGCTGCGGTTGAGCGCGTGATCAGCGACCTGAACAAGGGCCGCCTGCGCGTGGCCGAGCGCGAAGCCGTGGGCCAGTGGCAGGTAAACCAGTGGGTGAAGAAAGCCGTGTTGCTGAGCTTCCGGCTGAGCGACAACAAGGTGATGCGGGCCGGCGAGCTGGGCTTCTACGACAAAGTGCAGACCAAGTTTGCCCACCTCGACGAAGCCGCCATGCGCGACACCGGCGTGCGCGTGGTGCCGCCGGCGGTGGCGCGGCGCGGCAGCTACATCGCGAAGAACGTGGTCTTGATGCCCTCTTTTGTGAACATCGGCGCCTACGTTGACGAAGGGACAATGGTCGACACCTGGGCCACCGTGGGCTCTTGCGCGCAGATCGGCAAAAACGTGCATTTGAGTGGTGGCGTGGGCATCGGCGGCGTGCTCGAACCTTTGCAAGCCAACCCGACGATCATTGAAGACAACTGCTTCATCGGCGCACGCAGCGAAGTCGTGGAAGGCGTGATCGTTGAAGAAAACTCGGTCCTCGGCATGGGCGTTTACCTCGGCCAAAGCACCCCCATCTTCAACCGCGAAACCGGCGAGATGAGCTATGGCCGCGTGCCCAGCGGCAGCGTGGTGGTGAGCGGCAACCTGCCGAAGAAATGCGCTGACGGCACGCCGTACAGCCTGTACGCGGCGATCATCGTGAAGCGGGTCGATGCGCAAACGCGGTCCAAGACCAGCATCAACGAACTGCTGCGGGCTTGAGGCTTAACCACCGGCAACACAGGAGCACTGGATGAGCGGAAACATGGAGAAGGTCTTGCGGCTGATGGCCGAGAAGAACGCTTCCGATGTGTACATGTCGGCCAACACGCCGATCCTCATCAAGATCAACGGCCAGATCATGCAGCTGTCTGACCAGTTGCTCACCGCCGCGCAGCCGCGCCAGTTGCTTTCAGAAATCCTCACGCCGCAGCAACTTGAAGAGCTCGACGACACCGGCGAGTTGAACGTGGCCATTGGCGTGGCGCGGGTGGGCAGCTTCCGGCTTTCGGCATTCCGCCAGCGCGGCTCGATTGCGGCGGTGTTCCGCTGCATCCCCTACGACATTCCCGCGCTCGACTCGCTCGGTGTGCCCAACTTGCTGGCGCAACTGGTGCTTGAAAAGCGCGGCCTCATCTTGATGGTGGGCGCCACCGGCACCGGCAAGAGCACCACGCTGGCGGCCATGCTCGAATGGCGCAACCAGCAAACCACGGGCCACATCCTCACCATCGAAGACCCGATGGAGTTCTTGTTCAGCAACAAGAAAAGCGTGGTCAACCAGCGCGAGGTGGGGCGTGACACGGTGTCGTTGCAGGTGGCGCTGAAGAACGCGCTGCGCCAGGCGCCCGACTGCATCTTGATCGGCGAGATCCGCGACCGCGAAACCATGA
>JAYUHT010000438.1:0-3913 GCA_043766725.1 Burkholderiales bacterium
GCTCGGCGCGCAGGGCGACGACCCGGTGGCCGCCTACCTGGCCGACATCTTCACCCTGCCCGCCAGCCTGGCCGGCCTGCCGGGCATGAGCGTGCCGGCGGGCTTCGGCGAAGGCGGCATGCCGGTGGGCTTGCAGCTCATCGGCAACTACTTTCAAGAGGCCACCTTGCTGCATGCCGCGCATGCCTTGCAGCAAGCCACCGATGCGCACTTGCGCGCCCCAGCAGCATGAACCCCGCACCGCCCCTCACCCGTGGCTTCGAGGTCGTCATCGGCCTGGAAACCCATGCCCAACTTTCAACGCGCAGCAAGATTTTCAGCGGCGCCAGCACGCAGTTCGGCGCCGCGCCAAACACCCAGGCCTGCGCGGTGGACCTGGCTTTGCCCGGCACGCTGCCGGTGCTCAACCGCGGCGCGGTGGAGCGCGCCATTCGCTTCGGCCTGGCGGTGGGCGCCACCATCGCCCCGCTGTCGATCTTTGCGCGCAAGAACTACTTTTATCCTGACCTGCCAAAGGGCTACCAGATCAGCCAGTACGAGATACCCGTGGTGCAAGGCGGCCATGTCGAATTCATGCTCGACGGTGTGCCAAGGCGCGTGCGCCTGACCCGCGCTCACCTCGAAGAAGACGCCGGCAAATCGCTGCACGAAGACTATGCCGGCGCCACCGGCATCGACTTGAACCGCGCCGGCACACCGCTGCTGGAAATCGTCTCAGAGCCCGACATGCGCGGCAGTGCTGAAGCGGTGGAATATGCCAAGGCCCTGCACACCCTGGTGATGTGGCTGGGCGTGTGCGACGGCAACATGCAAGAAGGCAGCTTCCGCTGCGATGCCAACGTTTCAGTCAGGCGGCCCGGTGCCGAGCTGGGCACGCGGCGCGAAATCAAGAACCTGAACTCGTTTCGGTTTTTGCAGCAGGCGATCGACTTTGAAGTGCAGTGGCAGATCGACCGCATCGAAGACGGGCTAACGATTCAACAAGCCACGGTGCTGTTCAACCCCGACAGCGGTGAGACCCGCGCCATGCGCAGCAAGGAAGACGCGCACGACTACCGCTACTTCCCCGACCCCGACCTGCCGCCGCTGGTGATCGCGCCACAATGGGTGGAAGATGTGCGCGCAGCCATGCCCGAGCTGCCCGCGGCCATGGCCTCGCGCTTCGTGCGCGACGACGGACTGGGCGCCTACGACGCCGCCATGGTCACGCAAAGCCAGGCTATGGCACGCTTCTACGAGGCCGCGCGCGACGCCTGCAAGGCGCCCAAGCTGGTGGCCAATTGGTTGATGGGTGAATTCAGCAAACGTCTGAACGCACAAGGCCGCGACATGGCAGCCGCGCCGGTGCCGCCGCAGGTTCTGGCGCAGCTCATCAACCGCATTCAAGACGGCACCATCTCGAACAACGCCGCGCGCCAGGTGTTCGATGCGCTGTGGGCTGGTGAGGGCAGCGATGTCGATGGCCTGATCGACGCCAAGGGCCTGAAGCAGATGAGCGACGCCGGCGCGCTGCAAAGCCTCGTTGATCAGGTGCTGGCCGCCAACCCCAAGTCAGTGGAAGAGTTCCGTGCCGGCAAGGACAAGGCCTTCAACGCCCTGGTCGGCCAGGTCATGAAGGCCAGCCGCGGCAAGGCCAACCCGGCGCAGGTGAGCGACTTGCTGAAACAGGCGCTGGGCTGAGCGGCCAGGGCCCGAGCCTGGCAACTTAGCGCCGGGCTGAAGAGGCTGCCGGCACCGTGGCCGCTGCCAGCGAGCCCACCGGTGCACCCGCCCACAGGCGGCGCAGGCGCGCCAGTTCGACGTCGTAGAGCTGGCTCACGCGCTCCAGCTCGGCCTGCTGGTTCTGCGCCGCGGCGCGCTGCGCGTCGCTGGCCGTCTGGTTCGAATCCAGCGCGGCGCGCAACTTAGCCGGCAGCGGCTTGCCGGCGTAGAACTCGCTGTCCTCCAGCAGCGGCTTGCGTGAGGCGCCGAGTTCCTTCAAACGTTGCTCTGTGGCCTTGATGGCCAGGCGCACCGTGTCCAGCGCGCCCTCACGCGCCTTGGCGTGGGCGGCCTCGCTCGGGTAGCGGGCCAGCAGGTTGCGGTCGCGCCGCACCGCGTCGGCCTGCGCCGCGCGCACCTGTGCGGTAGCGCGCTCACGGGCTTCGCGCGCAGCCTGCTCTTCCGCGCTTAGCGTGGGTACCACCACTTGGCGCACCGAGCCATCGCGGTTGAGCATGCGTTGCTCCTTGGCCAGGCATTCCGGAATCGGGCGGTCCGAGGTCAGGCGCCGGCCTTTGTCGTCGGTGCAGGTGTAGATGTTGCCTTGCGCCAGTGCCGCCGCGTGGGCCCAAGCTGCCACCAGCAGCAGTGCGCCATTGAGCGGAATGCGCTCAAGCAAATGTGGCTCTGCCACTTTGCTTGACCCCCCTCGGGGGGCCTGACGCGAAGCGGCAGGTCTGGGGGCTGTCATCACACCCCGTAACGTTCGCGGTAAGCCGCTACGACCGTGGCATGTGCAGCCAATTCTGGCGCGGCGCTGGTTTGCAGAAAGCTCAGCAAGTCGGCCAGCGTGGCGATGGCCACCACCGGCAGCTTGAGCTGCTGGGTCACGAACTGCGCGGCCGACCAGGTGGCGTCGCGGCCGTCTTCGGTGGCGCGCTCTTGGCGGTCCAGCGCAATCAGCACGCCGCACGGCTGCGCGCCGGCGGCTACGATCATGGCGATGGATTCGCGCACCGAGGTGCCGGCCGAGATCACGTCGTCAATGATCAGCACGCGCCCTTGCACCGGCGCGCCCACCAGCACACCGCCTTCGCCGTGATCCTTGGCTTCCTTGCGGTTGTAGGCATAGGGCAGGTTGCGGCCCGCGCGGGCCAGCTCAACGGCCAAGCCCGCGGCCAGGGGAATGCCCTTGTAGGCCGGGCCAAAAAGCATGTCAAAACCGAGGCCCGATGCAAGCAAGCGGCGTGCATAGAATCGCGCCAGCTTGTTCAGCGACGCACCGTCATTGAACAACCCGGCGTTGAAAAAGTACGGCGATTGCCGCCCTGCCTTGGTCTTGAATTGGCCGAAGCGCAATACACCGGTGGCCACTGAAAACGCCACGAACTCGCGCGCCAGGGCGTCTTCACTAGGCGGCAAGGTCACAAGCAAAGGTGGCTGTGCCACTTTGCTTGATCCCCGCGGGGGGCGGCCGGCTTCGGCCGGCCTTGGGGCACTCATGAAAGGTCTCTCGTGTTCAGGCTACTCACACTTAACTTGAACGGCATCCGTTCGGCGGCCAACAAGGGCTTCATCGAATGGGCCGAAAGCGCGGGCGCCGATTGTATGGGCGTGCAAGAGATCAAGGCCCAGCACGCCGACGTGGCCGGGCGCTTCGATGAGGTGGCTGGCCTGAAGGGTCACTTTCACTATGCGCAGAAGAAGGGTTACGCGGGCGTGGGCGTGTACAGCCGCAAGACGCCCAGCGACGTGATCATCGGCCTGGGTCACGAAGAATTCGACGCCGAAGGCCGCTACGTCGAGGCGCGGTTCGACAACGCCCGGCGCCGCTTGAGCATCATCAGCTGCTACTTCCCCAGCGGCTCGTCGGGCGAGGAGCGGCAGGCAGCGAAGTACCGTTTTCTCGAAGTCGTGTACCCGCACTTGCTGGCCTTGAAGCGGGAGCGCGAATTCATCTTGGTGGGCGACGTGAACATCGCGCACAACGAAATCGACCTGAAGAACTGGAAGGGCAACCGGAAGAACTCCGGCTTCCTGCCCGAAGAGCGTTCATGGCTGACGCGGCTGCTGCAAGAGGCCGGGTTGGTGGATGTGTTTCGCACGCTCAACCCGCACCCCGAGCAATACACCTGGTGGAGCAACCGCGGCCAGGCCCGGGCCAACAACGTGGGCTGGCGGCTCGACTATCACCTGGCCACGCCGGGCATCG
>JAYUHT010000439.1:0-3912 GCA_043766725.1 Burkholderiales bacterium
GGTCGGCCTCCTCGGCACGGGCCGTGACCATGATGATGGGCACATCGCGTGTGCGCGCGTTGCCGCGCCAGCGGCGCGCCAGGCTCAGGCCGCTTTCGCCGGGCAGCATCCAGTCCAGCAGCACCAGCGCCGGCAGCATGGCATCGAGTTCACGCTGCGCCTGCACGGCATCGGTGGCCAGCACCGGCTCGTGGCCGTGGTGGCGCAGGTGCAGCGCGATCAATTCGGCGATGGCCGGCTCGTCTTCAACGATCAGGACGCGGCTCATGATGCGTTCACTAACGAACGATGTTTTCAATGTCGGTCATCGCGTTGTGGCGCACGTCTTCGCCCTTGACCACGTAGATCACCGCTTCGGCCAGGTTCTTGGCATGGTCGCCCACGCGCTCAATGGCCTTGGCCACGAACACCAGGTCGATGCTGGCCGATATGGTGCGTGGGTCTTCCATCATGTAGGTGATCAGCTTGCGCAGCAGACCTTCGAATTCGCGGTCGATCTGGTCGTCTTGCTTCAGCACATCGAGCGCGCGCTGCGTGTCCAGGCGGGCAAAGGCATCGAGCGCCTTGCGCAGTTGTGCCGTGGCCAGGCTGGTCTCGAATTCCAGGTCGGCCATGGGCAGGCGCAGGTGGCTGGACACACCGTTGCGGATCAGCCGCTCCACACTGCGGGCGATGCGCGCCGCTTCGTCGCCCACGCGCTCCAGGTTGGCGATGGTGCGGCTCACCGCGATCAGCAGGCGCAGGTCGCGCGCCGTGGGCTGGCGCCGGGCGATGATGCGCGACAGGTCGCGGTCGATCTCAAGCTCCATCTGGTTGACGCGCGCTTCCTCGCGCAGCACATGGGCCGCGCCGTCACCGTCGATGGCCACCAATGCGGCCATGGCCCGGGCCACCTGGCTTTCGGCCAGGCCGCCCATTTCGAGCACGCGGTTCGAGATACCCGCGAGTTCGGCATCGAACTGCGATGAAAGGTGTTTGTCGGTCATGGTCATCCGAATCGCCCTGTTATGTAGTCCTCAGTCTGCGACTTCTTCGGCTTCATGAACAGCTCGGCCGTTGGCCCGAACTCGATCAGGCTGCCCAGGTACAGGTAGGCGGTGTAGTCCGACACCCGCGCCGCTTGCTGCATGTTGTGGGTGACGATGGCGACCGTGTACTCGTGCTTCAACTCGTGGATCAGTTCTTCCACTTTGGCCGTGGAAATCGGGTCCAGCGCCGAACACGGCTCATCGAGCAGCAGCACCTCGGGCTTGACCGCAATGCCGCGTGCAATGCACAGCCGCTGCTGCTGGCCGCCGGACAAGCTGCTGCCGCTTTGGTGTAATTTGTCCTTCACCTCCAGCCACAGCGCGGCCTTGCGCAGCGCCCACTCCACACGCTCCTCCATCTCGGCGCGCGACAGGCGTTCGAACAGCTTCACGCCAAAGGCCACGTTGTCGAAGATCGACATCGGGAACGGTGTGGCCTTCTGAAACACCATGCCGATGCGCGCGCGAATCAGCGCCACGTCTTGCCGGCTGGTGAGCAAGTTCTCGCCGTCCAGGTTGATCGAGCCGGTGGCACGCTGGTCGGGGTACAGCTCAAACATGCGGTTGAAGGTGCGCAGCAGCGTGCTCTTGCCGCAACCCGACGGGCCGATGAAGGCCGTGACCTTGTGCAGCGGCACATCAACGTTGACGTTCTTCAGCGCCTGGAAGTCGCCGTAATAGAAGTTCAGGTCGCGCACCGATAGCTTGGCGCGTTCGCTCAGGCGGGTTTCGGCCAGGGCTTGCATGGGCTTTCAATGTTTGTTGCGTAGTACCACGCGGGCCAGCACGTTGATCGCCAGCACGCCCAGCGTGATGATCAGCACACCCGCCCAGGCCAGCTTCTGCCAGTTTTCGTACGGGCTCATGGCGAACTTGAAGATGGTGACAGGCAGGCTGGCCATGGGCTGAGCCAGGTTGGACGACCAGAACTGGTTCGACAGCGCCGTGAACAGCAGCGGCGCCGTTTCACCCGCCACCCGTGCCACGGCCAGCAGCACGCCGGTGAGCACGCCGGCACGGGCTGATTTCAGGGTAACGGAAGAGATCATCTTCCACTTCGGCGCACCCAGCGCAAACGCGGTTTCGCGCAACGTGTTCGGGATCAGGGTGAGCATGTTCTCGGTGGTCCGCACCACCACAGGAATCACGATCAAGGCCAGGGCCAGCACGCCGGCCAGCGCCGAAAAGCTCTTCATCGGCGCCACCACTGCGGCATAGATGAACAGGCCGATGATGATGGAAGGTGCCGACAGCAAGATGTCGTTGACAAATCGCGTCGCGGCTCCCAAGGCGCCGCGCTGGCCGTACTCAGCCAGATAGACGCCGCACAGCACGCCGATGGGCGTGCCCAAGGCCGTGGCCAGGCCCACCATCAACAGTGAGCCGGCAATCGCGTTGGCCAGGCCGCCGCCTTCAGCCTGCGGCGGTGGCGTCATGTTGGTGAACACCGCCAGGTGCAAGCCACTGGCGCCCAAGCTAAAAGTCTCCACCAGGATCCACAACAGCCAGAACACGCCAAAGGCCATGGCGGCGAACGACAGCACCATGGCCGCGGCGTTGATGCGCTTGCGTTGCCTGTGCATGGCGACTCGGCCAGCGTTGAAATCGACGTTCATGTTCGCTTGCCTTCACCGCGCTTCAAGCGCGCCAGCAGCATTTTGGAAAGGGCCAGTACCACGAAGGTGATGAAGAACAACACCAGGCCAAGGTACATCAGCGCAGCCTGGTGCAGGCCTTCGCCCGCTTCAGCGAACTCGTTGGCCAGGATGGAGGTGATGCTGTTGGCGGCGTCGAACAGCGACAGGCCGTGAAACTGGTTCATGTTGCCGATGACGAAAGTGACCGCCATGGTTTCCCCCAGCGCTCGCCCCAGGCCCAGCATGATGGCGCCCACCACGCCGGCCTTGGTGTAAGGCAGCACGATGCGCGATACCACTTCCCAGGTGGTGGCGCCCAAACCATATGCTGATTCCTTCAACATGGGCGGCGTCACCTCGAACACGTCGCGCATCACCGCGGCAATATAGGGCACGATCATGATGGCGAGCAACACCCCGGCCGGCAAGATGCCGATGCCCGCCGGCGGCCCGGCCACCAGTGCCGCCAGCGCCGGCACGGCGCTGAACAAGGCTTGCAACGGTGCCTGCACCCACGCGGCCAGCAAGGGGCCGAACACCAGCAGGCCCCACATGCCATAGACGATGGACGGTACCGCCGCAAGCAGCTCGACCATGGTGCCCAATGGCCTTTTCAACCATGCGGGCGCGAGCTCAGTGAGGAACAGTGCAATGCCGAAACTCACCGGCACGGCCACCATCAAGGCGATGAGCGACGACGCCAGCGTGCCGGCGATCAGCGCCAGGCCACCAAATTTTTCCTGGACAGGATCCCACTCAGCAGTCGTGATGAAACCCAGCCCATACTTCTCCAACGCCGGCGCAGCCCCCATCACCAGTGCGACCAGTATGCCCAGCAGCAGCAGCAAGACAAACCAGGCCGCCGCATGCACCAGCAGCGAAAACACGCGGTCGGCCCACGGCGCCACGCTGCGCCGCGCACCCACCGGCGCCGGCGTAGCGGTGATGTCCGCGTTGCTTGCGGACATGGCCGGAGCAATGATTGAGTTCACTTGACGAGGATGGCCTTGCCGCTCGAATCCTTGATCGACGCCCATTGTTTGCGCACCATGTCTTTCACTGCGGTGGGCAGAGGCACGTAGTCCAGATCATCGGCCATGGCGTCACCGCCTACATAAGCCCAATCAAAGAACTTCAGCGCTTGGCTTGCAAACGCCGGCTTGTCTTGCTGCTTGTGCATGAGTATGAAGGTGGCGCCCGTGATCGGCCAGGCGTCCTTGCCCGGCTGATCGGTCAGCACCTGGTAG
>JAYUHT010000440.1:0-10318 GCA_043766725.1 Burkholderiales bacterium
AATAGCCATGACCCGCATCACCACCGCCAACGCTTTCGACAACTCCGTGCGCACGCTGCAAGAGCGCGCGCGCGAAGTCAGCCAGGCGCAAGACCGCCTCACCAGCGGCAAGCGCATCAGCCAGGCCAGCGACGACCCCACCGCCGCAGCGCGCATTGAACGCGCGCTGGCCACGCATGCGCGCAGCGTGGCCGACCAGCGCGGCCTGGAGGCCAGCCGCAATGCCATGCAGCAAACCGAAGGTGCGCTGGGCCAAGCCGACGAGCTGATGCAACTGGCGCGCGAACTGGTGGTGCAGGCCGGCAATGCCAGCTACAGCGACGCCGAGCGCGCCAACCTGGGCTGGCGCCTGCGCGGCGTGCGCGACCAGTTGCTGGCCGTGGCCAACCGCGGCGACGGCGCCGGCGGCCACCTCTTTGGCGGCCAGGGCGCGGCGCAGCCGCCGTTTGTGGATGCGCCCGGCGGCGTGCAATACCGCGGCCAGGGCGGGCAGATGAAAGTCATTGCCGGCGAGCCGCTGCCCATGACGCAGGACGGCGGCGAAACCTGGCTGCAAGCGAACAGCGGCAATGGCAGCTTTGAAACCCGCCCGGCACCGGGCAACGGCCCCGGCGCCTGGATCGACGCCGGGCGCCTGACGGACCCGGCCGCCCTCACCGGCGCCGACTATCAAGTGGTGTTTGCCGTCAGCGCTGGTGTGACGAGTTATTCGGTGCTGCAAGGCGGTGCCGCCACGGCCCTGGTGAACCAGCCCTATGTCGCCGGCCAGGCGATCGAGTTCGACGGCATGGCCGTGGCGGTGAGTGGCAGCCCGGCGGCCGGCGACACGTTCGACATCAACCCCGCCACACCCAGCCTGAGTGTCTTTGCCGCGCTCGACCGCGCGGCGAGTGAACTGACCACACCCTTGCGCAGTGGCGCGCAGGTGGCGCAGACGGTGCACTTCGGTCTGCGCGACATCGACGCATCGCTGGGCCGGTTGCAAATGCGCCGCGCCGATGCCGGTGAAACGCTGAACCGCACCGACGCCATCGAACAGCGGCTGAGTGCCACCAGCGTGGCCGCGCAAAGCGAGCGCTCGTTGGCCGAAGACCTCGACATGGTGG
Source organism: Burkholderiales bacterium (assembly GCA_043766725.1). GTDB lineage: Bacteria > Pseudomonadota > Gammaproteobacteria > Burkholderiales > Burkholderiaceae_C > Rubrivivax. The sequence goes on from JAYUHT010000440.1 coordinate 1,107, forward strand.
CGGGGGTTTCGGCTTTTCAGAACAAGCAAACTGGCTACGATGCCGCGCTCAAGACCTATGCCATGGTGCAGCGGCTGTCGTTGTTCCAGTACCTGAACGTCTGACGACGCTGTCGCCCATGGCGTAGCAAGCAAGCCCCTCGGAGCGCTATGCAAGACCACCCTGTGTTGGGCCAGGTTGCCCTGGGTTACTGCCCGGTGATCGACCGCCACCGCAACGTCAGCGCCGCCCGGCTGAGCGTCTTTCCACTGCGCCCCGATGTTTTGCCCGACGCCGCCGACCTGGTGGCCTGCCTGGCCGAAGTGTTTCCGCTGGATGGGGGCGAGGTCTGCATCAACGCTGCCGGCGAAGCCTTGTTGCAGGGACTGCTGGGCGCCGCGCCGCCGGCCAACATGATGATCGAGGTGCCGGCTTTCATGGCCACCGACCCGGCCAACGCCGCGGCCTTGCAGGCTGTGTACGCAGCGGGCACCACGTTGTTGCTCAAGGGCCGGCCGGCGGTGGCGCTGCCGCGCGACGTGCTGCCCTGCTTCAAGCAATCGATCATCGAATACGACGACGACCGGCGCACCGGCGCACCGGCGCCGGCGGGGCAGGAACGGCGCATCACGCACATGCAGTCGGGCGTGCGCACCGTGGCCCAGATGGAAGACAGTTTCAAGCGTGGTGCCAGCGCCGTGCTCGGCTGGCCCACCGAGGAAGTGCCGGTCAAGGCGGGTGCCAACAAGCAGGCGCCACCAGCGCTGCAAGTCATCGTCGACCTGATCAAGAAGGTGGATCAGCAACAACCCATCGACAAGCTGGAGGCGGTGCTCACCAACGACCCCACGCTGGCCTTTCGGCTGCTGCGCTACATCAACTCACCGGCCTTTGGCCTGCGCGTTGAAATCAGCTCGTTTCGCCACGCCATCATGATGCTGGGCTACCAGAAGCTGAAGCGCTGGCTGGCCTTGCTGCTGGCCACCGCCAGCAAAGACACGAACATGAAGCCGGTGATGTTTGCCGCCGTGCGCCGCGGCCTGTTCATGGAGCAGCTGGCGCGCGGCAGTGGTGACGATGACCTGTGCAGCGAGCTGTTTTTGTGCGGCGTCTTCTCGCTGCTCGACCGGCTGATGGGCCAGCCCTTCGCCGAGATGCTGAAAACCATACCCGTGCCCGAGCGCGTGTTCCAGGCCCTGGTGCATGGCAGCGGGCCATTCCGGCCTTACTTCGACGTGGTGCGCGCGGTGGAGCAAGAGTCGCTGTACGACATCCGCGACGCGGCCGATGCGCTGATGATCAGCGTGGCCGAAGTCAACCGCGCGCTGTTGCGTGCGCTGGTGGCGGCGCGCCAGGTGAGCTGAACGCAGGCCGCGCCCTCGCGTCCGTGCGCGGCGTCGAGCCTGCCGGTGGGCTCAGCTTGATTGCAGCAGCCCCCGCATGCTGTTCCTGGCCGTCGCGCGGGGCGCGCTGCCGGTGCTGAGAGCGGCGTGCACCTGGCGCTCAATTTGCTCGGGAGGCACAGGCCGGCCGAACAGAAACCCTTGCAGTTCGCCGCAACGGGCTGTGGTGAAGAAGGCGGCCTGCGCCGCTGTCTCGATGCCCTTGCCAACCACCGCGATGCCCAGCGCGTTGGCCAGTCCGATCACGGCCGTCACCATGGCGTGGTCGCGCAAATTGCCGGCCGTGTCGACAACGAAACTGCGGTCAATCTTGAGCAGGTCGGCGTTGAACTGGCGCAAGTGGTTGAGCGAGGAATCACCCGTGCCGAAGTCGTCGATCGAGATCTTCAGCCCCAATGCCTTCAGCGCGGCAATCGTGGTGCAGGCTTGTGTCGCGTCGGCCATCAACAGCGACTCCTTGAGCTCGAGTTCGATCAGCTCCGGCGGTGCGCCGGTTTCGCGCAGCACCCGTTCCACCATGTTGACAAAGCCGCGGTGCTGGAACTGCATCAAGGACACGTTGACCGACACCCGAAGCGGCGCCATGCCGTGCCTGCGCCAGGTGCCAATCTGCGTGCAGGCGCTGCGCAGCACCCATTCACCCACGATGATCAGCATGCCGGTTTCTTCCAGCACGCCGATGAACTCGCCCGGCGCAACCAGGCCGCGCGCCGGGCTGTCCCAGCGCAGCAGCGCTTCCACGGCCACGACGTGTCGGTGCAAGGCGTCGACCCGCGGTTGGTAGTGCAGGGTGAATTCGCCATCACGAAAAGCCTGCTTCAGCGCCAGCTCCAGGCCCAGGCGTTGCGAGGCGCGCTGGTTCATCGCGGCGCGATAGAACGCATGCCGGCCACGGCCGTTTTCCTTTGCGCTGTACATCGCGGCGTCGGCATTCTTCAGCGGCGTTTCGGCGTTGTCGCCGTCGCCAGGGTGCAGCGCAATGCCAATGGTGGCGCCAACGACCAGCTCGGTGCCGTGCATGGCCACCGGGGTGGCGACCGCTTCTTGAATGCGCCGGGCAATGAGGGCAGCGTCCTCGGGTGTGGCCAACTGCGGCAGGATGATCGTGAACTCGTCGCCCCCCATGCGAAACAAGAGGTCGTTCTTGCGCAGGCAGCTGTGGATGCGATCCGAGGTCACCTTCAGCACCGCGTCGCCGGCCGCATGTCCGAGGCTGTCGTTCACGAACTTGAAGTGATCAAGGTCGACGAACATCAGTGCGCAGGGTTGATCGGCGCGCGCCGCCAGCGCAATCGTCTCGCTCAGCCGTTCGGCGAAGTAGGCCCGGTTGGGCAGGCCGGTCAGGGCGTCATGATAGGCCTGGTGACGCACCAGTTCTTCCTTGACGCCGCGTTCTTGCTCTTGCAGCGAAATTGCGGTCGGCCTTGCGCACGACCATGAGCAAGAACAAGTACAGCGTCGACAACAGCGTCAAGACGATGGCCGCCACCTGCCATTGCGCACGCGTCTGGCTGTGCAGCAGGTCGGTGACGTCTGAGTAGACCTCGAACACACTTTCAACGGGCGCATCGGCAGAGGCGCGCGCCGGCAGGTACGAGGAGATCAGATTGCGGTTGCTCAGCACGCCCTCGAACGCGTCGAACTTTTCACGAAAGTTGATCTGACTGACCACCGCGCCAGCGCGGGCCTGGCGAAAACCGGGATTGCTGCTCTTGTCCTCGCCGATCTGCTTCTCATCGGTCGAGAACACCGTCAGGCCGTCGAGGTTGTAGATCTTGATCTTGGCGATCTGCAGCCCGCTCATCTTGGCCCGCACCTCGGTGCGCAGCAGTGGCAGCGCAGGGTCGGCCAGCAGGGTTTCGCGCGTGCGCGCGGCGGAGTACAGCACGAAGCCGCGGTGTTGCCCCCAGACCGCGTTGATGAACGCCTGCGACAGGTTGGCGTTGGCCCGGCTCTCGTGCTCGATGAGGTGGCGCTGCGTGAGCTCGCGGTAGGCCCAGAACAGGCAGGCCGTCACGGCCAGGATGCCGACCAGGCTGGTCAGAGAAAAGTAGCGCGTCAGCCTGAATCGACCCCTCGCCCACACGGGTTGTGCTGCGCCCGCAACGTGCGGCGCCGCCGCTGAACGGCTCGGCATGTTCCTGCGCAGGGTGAGTTGCCGGCGCTGTCGCGCCCGACGGACGTTGATCGAAATCCATCTGCGAGGGCCTTTTGAATGTCGCCTCGAAGATGTCGGCCTGACGCCGGAAAGCTTGAATCTGGCCGGCGACAAACATGTCCCACAGACCGGGCGTGGCTTGCCGGCGCGCGCCACGGCCCTGTCCGACCAAGGCGGGTGTTACAACCCAGGTCTTCCCACCCGCGCCGCGCCCTCTGGGTTACGCGCCCAGCGTGAATGCTTTCCAACCAGCCGCCGCGCACCGCCCTGGCCGCTTTGCTCGATGCGGTGGACGAGCCCATGCTGTGGTGGGACGAGCGCAGCTTGGTGGGCTTTTGCAACCAGGCGGCGATGCGCCTGCTGGAGTGCGAGCCCGGGCAGGGCCTGGAAGATCTGCGAGCGGCATTGGGTGAGGCGGCCACGCTCTGGCTGCAAACCGCCTTGGCCGAGCCGGCCGGGCCGCAGGACTCGCCCGCCCTGCTGCTACCCGATGGCCGCCAAATGGTGCTGCGCGCCTGGGGCGCAGACGGCGGCTGTGCGCTGCGGATGCGGCTGGACGCGCGCACCGCGTCACCACCCCTGGCCGTGGCCGAGCTGCCGGCCCTGGCCATGGGCAGTACCCAGCAAACCTTGCGTGTGCTGTGGGCCTCGCCCTTCCCCGCCATGCTCACCGATGCGCAGCACCGGCTGGTGGCCGCCAACGCCGCGTACCTGGCTTTCACCGGCCGGCGCATCGAGTTGCTGCTCGGCCGCGACCCGATCGACCTGGAGCCGCTGGAAGATCACGATACCAGCCTGCAGGCCCGCGCTGAAGCCGCGTCGGCGCCAGGCGAAGGGCGCTTGCGCGAAGTGCGCATCGTCGATGCCCATGGCCGGGAGCGTTGGGCGCGCAGCGTGGAATACATGGTGGCCGGCCCCGAAGGCCAGCTGCAGCGCTTGACCGTGTTGCAAGATTCCACCGGCGAGCACGTGGCCCGTGCCCAGGCCGAGCGCTCGCTCAACGAGCTGGCGCAGTGGTTCGACCTGAGCCCCACCGGCATGTTGGTGTTCGACGCATCGGGCCTGATCGTGCGCTCCAACCAAGCCTTCGAAGCGCAGGTGGGCCAGGTGCCGGTGCTGATCAACGACGCCGCGGCCGAGTTGCAAAACCTGTTGGGTTGGGAACGCGGCCAGCCGTTGGCCAGCCTGCAGCCGGGCATGGCGCCGCTGGAGACGCATGTGTCGATGCCTTTGCCCGACGGCCGGCGCCACCGCCTGAGCGCGCGCGTGCGCGGCTTTGCCACCGAGGCGGGGCAGTTGCGCTTCATGGCCGTGGTGGCCGACCGCAGCGCCGAAGAAGACCGCGACCTGGCGCAGTTGGAGATCGGTGCCTTGATGGACACCGCCGGCGTCGGCGTGGCCACCTTCGACACCGCGCGCGGCTGGCTGCGCCGCCCGCTAGGGCGCCGTGCGGCGCAGGCCGCGTCCGGCCCCAGTTTGCAGTCCATCAACCGTGATCTGGTCGAGCCGGGCTCGCTGCATGAATATGAACGCTTGCAGCAGGCGCTGCGCCTGGGTGAGCGCGCCGAGGTGCGCTACGCGGTGCGCCACGCCGAGCTGGGCCCGCGCTGGCTGCTCACGCGCGTGGAGCCGGCGCCGCCGGGGGCTGGCCGGCGCACGCTGTCAGTGGTGACGCTGGACGTGACCGAGCAAGAAGGTGCGTTGCGCCGCAACGAGCAATTGCTGCGCGAACTGACCACGATTTTGGACAGCACCTCGGCCGGCATTGCCTACCTGCGCGGCACACTGCTGCTGCGTTGCAACAGCCGCTTCGAGCGCATGCTCGGCTTGGCCGCGGGTGCAGCGGCCGGGGCCACCCTGAATGAACTGTTCCGGCAGTTGCCGCCGGCCCAAGGGGTGGTGGTGCAGGTGCAAGCAGCACTGGCCGCGGGGCAGTTCTTCGAATCCGAAATCAATGTGCGCCCGGCCACGCCGCAGCAGCCGGCGCTTTGGTACTCGATTTCGGTGCGCCGCGCCGAGGCCTCGCCCGACGAGAGCGAGGCGGTGGCCGTGCTCACCGACATCTCGCGCCTGAAGTCGCAGCAAGCCGAGCTGGAAGCCTTGTTGCGCGACCGTGAGTTGATGTTCAGCTTGTCCGATGTGGGCATCGTGTTCGTTCGCGCCGGGCGCATCGAACGCGCCAACCAGGCCATGGCCGCGATCACCGGCTACGCCGGGCCGGAGCTGGCAGCGCTGGACCTGGCCGATCTGTCCGAAAGCGCCGAAGAGCACCTGCGCATCGAGTTCGAGGCCCAGTCCGTGTTGCGCCAGCAGGGCCGCTTCCAGGGCGAGCGGCGGCTGCGCCGGCGCGACGGCTCGTTGCTGTGGGTGCAGGTGGCGCAGCGCCTGGTGGATGACGTGGCGCCCGAAGCGGGAAGAATCATCTCATTCGTTAATGTGGATGAACGCTACCGCGCGCGCCAGTCGCTGGTGCGCCAAGCCGAGCGCACGCGGGCCATCCTCGACTCCGTGCTGGTGGGCATCGTCACCGTGGGTGAAGGCGGCATCGAGTGGATGAACCGCTCGGCGCGGCGCATGTTCGCCGGCGAGCTGGCTGACTTTGTGGGCGAACCCATCAGCACCGTGGCCACGCCCGAGGCCGACCACCCGCTGCGCCGCACCCACTATCTGCACACGCTCGATGAAGGCGAGGCCCAGACCTTTGAATGCCTGCTGCAAGCACGCGACGGGCGCGAATTCTGGGTCGTGGGCAATGCCGTGGTCACCGCGCGTGAATCGACCGGGCGGCAGATCACCTTTGCGCTGCTCGACATTGAGAGCCGGCGCCAGGCCGAACTCAGCCAGACCCAGGCCCGCGCCTCGCTGCAACGCATCATCGAAACCGCGCCGCTGGCCATCGCGCTGTTCGATGCCGGCAGCGGCCGCGTGTTGCAGCTCAACCAGATGGCCGCGATGTACTTCGGCCGCGACATCGAACAGCTGATGGGCCACACGCCACAGGAATGGGCCAGCCCGCAGCAGGCCGCGGAGTTGCAAGCCGACCTTGACGGCGCGCGCCTGGCAGCGGGTGTGCAGCACCGCGAAGTGGTGCGCGAAAGCGCCGACAGCGGCGAGCCCAGTGAGGTGAGCCGGCGCCACTGGGACGTGCGGTTGGTGTCGCTGCTGGCCGCGGGTGGCGCGGCCAGCCAGGTGCTGCTGGTGGCCAGCGACGTGACCGGCCAGCGCGCCGCTGAGCAAGCGCGCCTGCAAGCGGCCATCGCGCAGCGCGAGATGCTGGTCAAGGAAGTGCACCACCGCATCAAGAACAACCTGCAGGGCGTGGCCGGGTTGCTGCAGCAAAACGCCGCGCGCCACCCCGAGGTGGCCGCCGTGCTGAGCGAATCGGTGGGCCAGGTGCAAGCCATTGCACAGGTCTACGGCTTGCAGGTCGGCGTGGGCGGGCCGCTCAAGCTGGCCAGCGTGTTGGAGTCCATTGCGCAGTCGGTGCAGCGCACCTTCGGGCGCGAGATCAGCGTGGGCTATGGCCAGGCCGGGGCGCCGAGCCACGTGCTGCCCGAGGCCGAGTCGATCCCGATCGCGCTGACCCTGAACGAGCTGCTCACCAACGCGGTGAAGCACGGGCACGGTGCGGTGCGCTGTGAGCTGGGCGTGGCCGGCGCCGAGGTGCGGCTGCACATCATCAACCCAGGCCTGCTGCCTGAGGGCTTCGAGCTGGCGCAGTATCCATTCGGCGTTTCGGGCCTGGGCCTGGTGCGCGCGCTGTTGCCGCGGCGCAGCGCCACGCTCATGCTGCGCCAGGAAGACGCCGAAGTCTGGGCCCGTGTCGTGCTGCGCCCGCCCAGCGTGAGCCCCGGCTGAATGGCTGTGGCGGCCTCGGGTTGAGCCGAGTTAGAGGGCTGATGCTTTTGGTTGAGAATGCCCGGCCGATTTCACTGAACATGTCCATGAGCAGCAAGGGAAAGATTCTCGTCGTTGATGATGACCGCCTGGTGCTGGCCACCGTGGTGCACGGCCTGGCGCAGGCCGGCTTCGAGGTCATCGACGCCGACAACGGCGACGACGCGATCCTGCTGGCGCGGCAACACCGTCCCGAACTGGCGCTGCTGGACATCCGCATGGACGGCAAGAGCGGCTTCGACGTGGCCGCCTACCTGCGCGACCACTGCCACATCCCGTTCATGTTCCTGTCAGCCTTTGCTGATGACGACACGGTGGCCCAGGTCAAGGCCCTGGGCGCCGTGGCGTACATGGTGAAGCCGCTCGACGTGGGCCAGATCGTGCCCACGGTGCAGGCCGCCTTCAAGCAGTTGCGCGCCCAGCCCCTGGCGGCGGGCGCAGCGCCGGCCGCCACACCCGACGTGCTGGGCCTGGCCGTGGGCGTCTTGATGCACCGCTTTTCCCTGACGCGCGAGCACGCGCTGATGCGCTTGCAAGACATGGCACACGGCGCAGCGCGTTCGCTGCCCGAGCAGGCCGAGCATGTCGTGTTGGCCCTGGAAGAGCTGGCGCGCGGTCAGCCGCTCAGCGTGAACTGAAAGCGCGCACCGGCGCCGGGCTTCGATTCGGCCCAGATCTGCCCGCCATGGCGGCGCACGATGCGCCGCACCGATGCCAAGCCCACGCCCGTGCCCGGGAAGTCATGCGCGCCATGCAAGCGCTGGAAGACGCCGAACAAGCGGTCGGCCGAGCGCATGTCGAAGCCGGCGCCGTTGTCGCGCACTTCATAGACCCAGGTGTCATCGTGCTGCACGCGGTGGAAGTCGATCACGGCGGCGTCGCACTTGCTGCTGTACTTCCAGGCGTTGCCAAGCAGGTTTTCCAGCACCAAGCGCAGCAGCGTGGGGTCACCCTGGGCGCTCAGGCCGGGCTCGATGTGCACCTCCACCTGGCGTTGCGGGGCTTGGCGGCGCAAGTCTTCCACCACGTAACCTGCCACTTGTGAAAGGTTAACCGGCTGGCGTGCCAGCGGCTGGGTGGACAGCCGCGCCAGGCCGAGCAGGGCGTCGATCATGCTGTTCATGCGCGCGCCTGCGGCGAGCACGCGGTCGAGGTGGTCGTTGCCGATGCGGTCGAGCACGCGGCCGTAGTCTTCTTTCAAGATGCGGGTGAAGCCCTCGATGACGCGAATGGGCGCGCGCAGGTCATGCGAAACGGTGTAGCTGAACGACGCCTGCTCCTCAGCCAGGGCCTGGCTGCCGGGCGGCGGGGGCAGCAGGCTGAGCAGCAGCCCGGCGCTTGGCGCCCCAGGCTCGCCCAGCGAAGCCAACTGCACCGCCCAGCCTTCGTGCTGCAAGGCCTGGCCCGGGCGCAGGCGGCGCACGCCGTCGCGCAAGGCCACCGGCACGCATTCCAGCAACGTGGCCCAGGCCATGCCGGCCGCCTGCTCGGGCAGCCCTAACAGCTGTCGCGCTTGCTGGTTGGCGAACTGCACTTCCAGGCCACTCGCGCCCGGCCGGGCCACGCACAGCGCCGCCGGGCTCAGGGCGAGCAAGGGCACGGCCAGCTCGTCTGCGCCGGTGCGCAGCGGCGGCGTGGCAACGCAGGCGGCCACCGTGGCACGCAAGCTGCCCAGAAAGCCGGTAAATCGGCCGTTCACATCGTGGCAGGGTAGGGCGTTGAGCTGCCACACGCTGGCGTCGCCCTGGCCCGCCCACGTCACCTCCAGCGCCTGC
>JAYUHT010000441.1:0-3899 GCA_043766725.1 Burkholderiales bacterium
GGCCCTCACGGGCTGCGCGATGTTCTTGACCGTCTGCTCGCCAATGTCCTCGAACACCGCGTCGACGCGCCGTGCCACCATGCCATGCACCGCCTGCGACACCGCCACGGCACCGGGCACAGCCAGCCCCTCCAGCCGTGCGGCGATGTTCACGCCATCGCCATAGACCGTGCCATCCGCCTTCTCGATCACGTCACCCACGTGGATGCCGATGATTGATCGGCCAGCACCGTGGTGCTCGTGAATTCCGCTGTCGGCGAAGCCGTCGCTTGTACAAAGTACTGTTTTTCAGTACCATGGCTCGATGAAACGGGCGCATCAACGCACACTCGAGTCCGTCTTCAGTCATCCAACCAGCGCCAACCTGGCCTGGAAGGACATCGAGGCCCTGTTCAAGGTGCTGGGCGGCGAAGTCAGCGAGCGTGAAGGTAGCCGCGTCGCCGTTTATCTGTTCAATGAAGTGCGGGTCTTCCACCGCCCGCACCCATCGCCGCACACCGACAAAGGAGCGCTGGCTAGCATTCGACGGTGGTTTGAGCAACACGGGGTAGCGCCATGAACATGATGACCGTCGACGGCTTCAATGCAAAGATCCAGTACGACCCCGACACTGACCAGTTTCGCGGTGAGATTCTGGGGCTGAACGGTGGCGCGGATTTCTACGGTCAGAACCCCAAAGTGCTGCGCGCCGAGTTCAGGAAATCGCTTGAGGTGTTCTTGGCCGTTTGCCGGGAAAAGGGCCTTGAGCCGCGGCGTAGCTATTCCGGCAGATTCAACCTGCGCATTCCGCCCGAGCTTCATGAGCGCCTGGCCATCGTGGCCCAGGCGGAAGGCAAGAGCATCAACACCTTGGCACAAGAGGCGCTTGCACAGCGTACGGCGGCTTAAGGGTCAGCCAGAGGCTTGCCGACTTGGCGCCGCCGCAGGAATTCGCCCATGTAGCGCTGCGGCTCGCCGGTGGCAAAGGCGGCGGCGAATTCGTCGATGCTGGCCGCGATGGCGGCGTCCAGGCCTGGGCCTTCCCATTCGCGCAGCATGCGCTTTTGCTGGCGCAACACTTGCGGGCCCAGCGCCGCCAGGCCTGCGGCACGGGCGGCCACGGCGGCGTCCAGCGCCGCGTCGTCCACCAGTTCGTGCACCAGGCCCCAGGCCAGGGCCTGCGCCGCGGCGATGGGTTCGCCTGTGAGCAGCAGCCACTGCGCGCGCGCCGCGCCCACCAGGCGCGGCAGCAAGGCGGCATGGATCACCGACGGGATGCCCACCTTCACCTCGGGCATGCCCAGGCGCGCACTTAAGCCGGCCACGCGCACATCGCAGGCCATGGCCAACTCCAGCCCCGCGCCCAGGCACCAGCCTTGCAGCCGCGCGACCACGGGCGCGGGAAAGCGGCGCAGGCTCTCGCACAGGTCGCGCAACTGGGTGATGAAGGCGCGCGCACTGTCGCCGGTCAGCGCGGCCATTTCATGAATGTCGGCCCCGCCGACAAAGCAGCCGGGCTGCGGCCCCCTTACCACCAGCACGCGAACACCGGGCTGTTGCGCCAGAGCGTTTACAGCGGCCGTGGCTTGCGCCACGCCTTCGCGGCCCAGGATGTTCAGCGCCTTGTGGCCGGGCATGGCCAGCGTGGCCACGCCGCTGCAGGCGTCGAATGAGACGGTTTGCATGATGGCGTTAGCCGCGCTTGGCCACCAGTGTGAGGATGTCGTAGCTGGCCACCAGCTCACCTGATTGGTTAGTGACTTCCACATCCCAGGCCACCACGCCCTGGCCCTGGCCTTTGGCGTCGACGCGCTGGCGGTCGATCTTGCGCTTGCAGGTCAGGCGTGCCTGGATGGTGTCGCCGATGCCAACGGGCTTGATGAAGCGCAGGGTATCCAGGCCGTAGTTGGCCAGTACCGGGCCGGGCGCGGGGCTGACGAACAAGCCGGCCGCGGCTGACAAGACGAAGTAGCCATGCGCGATGCGTTTGCCGAACGGGCTCTCTTTGGCCGCGACCTCGTCGAAGTGCATGTAAAAGTAGTCGCCCGAAATGCCGCCGAAGGCCACGATGTCGGCCTCGCCCACGGTGCGGCGGTGGGTGAGCAGGCTCTCGCCGATCTGTAGTTCCTCGAAGTAGCGGCGAAACGGGTGCACCTCGGTTTCGATGAGCTTGGCGCCGCGCACATGCTCACCCGTCACGGCGGCCAGCATGGTCGGCGAGCCCTGCACGGCGCAGCGTTGCAGGTAGTGCTTCACCGCGCGCAGGCCGCCGAGTTCCTCGCCGCCGCCGGCACGGCCGGGGCCGCCGTGCTTCAAGCCGGGCAGGGGCGAACCATGGCCGGTGGACTCGGCCGCGGCCTCACGATCCAGGATGTGCAAGCGGCCATGCAGCGCAGCCAATTGCGGGATGGCTCGCGCCGCCACGGTCGGCGTCTTGGTGATCAGCGTGGCCACCAGGCTGCCCTTGCCGCGCGCCGCCAACGCGATGGCTTCGTCCAGGCCGTCGTAAGGCATGAGCGTGCTGACCGGGCCGAAGGCTTCGATGTCGTGCACATCGTGCTGCTCAAGTGGGTGGTTAGCCAGCAGCAGCGTGGGGGCGAAGAAAGCACCTTCGCTCACCCCCTCGCCCTGTGGCGCAAAGCCATCGCGCTGGCCAAACACCAACTCGGCGCTGCGCTGGAGCTGGGCCACGCGCTCGGCCACGTCGGCCTGCTGCGCGCGCGAAGCCAAGGCGCCCATCTGCACGCCGGGCAGCGCCGGGTCGCCCACCACCACCTTGGCCAGCCGCGCCTTGAGCGCGCCGGCCACGGCGTCGAGCTGCGCGCGCGGCACGATGGCGCGGCGAATCGCGGTGCACTTCTGGCCCGCCTTGCCGGTCATCTCGCGCACCACCTCCTTGATGAACAACTCGAATTCCGCGTCGTCGGGCGTGACATCATCAGCCAGGATGGCGCAGTTCAATGAATCGGCCTCGGCGTTGAAGGGCACGGCGTTCTGCACCAGGTTGGGCTGCACACGCAGCTTGGCCGCGGTGTCGGCCGAGCCGGTGAAGGTGACCACGTCTTGGCCGTTCAGTTGATCGAGCAAGTCGCCCGTGCCGCCAATCACCAGTTGCAGCGCGCCCGCCGGCAGCAGGCCCGATTGCACGATCAGGCGCATCAAGGCCTCGGTTAAGTAGCTGGTGGCCGTGGCCGGCTTGGCGATGCACGGCATGCCGGCCAGGAAGCTGGGTGCGAATTTCTCCAGCAAGCCCCAGACCGGGAAATTGAAGGCGTTGATGTGCACCGCCACGCCACCGCGCGGCACCAGGATGTGGCTGCCGACAAAGGCGCCTGTCTTGCCCAGCGACTGCGCCGGCCCTTCGTGCACCAGGTTGCCCGAGGGCAGCTCGTTGCCGCCGATGCTGGCACAGGCGAACAGGGTGCCGGCGCCGCCCTCGATGTCGACCCAACTGTCAGCCCGCGTGGCGCCGGTGTGGGCTGAAACCGTGTACAGCGCCTCCTTGTGTTCGAGCAGGTACTTGGCCAGGGCCTTGAGCGTTTGCGCGCGGGCCTGGAAGTCCAACGCCAGCAGGGCACTCAAACCCACGCCGCGCGCGTGGGCCAGGCTGGCGCTGAAGTCGATGCCCTCGGCGTGGGTGTGTGCCACCACGCGGCCGTTGACGGCGCTGTGCAGCGGAAAGGCGGCCTGGGCACCGAGCCATCCGCCGGCAATGTAGCTTTGAAGTGGTTGGCTCATGTCAAACGTTGCCGTGTGAGTTGTGGTGGGGGTTGCCGCGTGGTTTGGGGGGCCGGGGCGGGCAGTTGCACGGCGTGCAAGCCACCCATGAACAGGTCGGCCACGATCGGCGCCATGGCGGCGTGGTCGAGCCCGGCTTCGGGCTTCATCCAGGTGAACATCCAGTTGATCATGCCGAACAG
>JAYUHT010000442.1:0-10272 GCA_043766725.1 Burkholderiales bacterium
CCAGGTTGCCCCGCGTTACCGTTCGACTTGCATGTGTAAGGCATGCCGCCAGCGTTCAATCTGAGCCAGGATCAAACTCTTCAGTTCGATCTTGATAAAACATCACTCAAAGAATTGAAGTGAACTTCACTTCTATGAGCGTTTAGGTCTAAAGACCTAGAGCCTTGCGGCTCTTGGCACTTTTGTCTAAACGCCCACGCTTATCGGCTGTATGTTGTTAAAGAGCGGTTGCGGCGCCTACTTTAGGCAGCAGCAGCAAAGAGGTGGGACTATGACCTGCTTTGCTATTCCTTGTCAACTTGCCGGCTATTTCGACACGCTGTTCTGAGCGCTTTTCGTCAAGCCGGTGGTGCTGAGCGAAGCCTATGACTTTAGCACAGCAAATTGGAAGTTCGCAAGGCGCTGACGATTTTTTATGACGGGCGAACCGACGACGCCGAACTCAAGCTCGATGGCGCGGCAAGAGCGACAGGAATTCCCGCCGCAATGTTGCATCTTTTAGGAACGAGCCGCGCATGACACTGTTGACCATTGCCGACTCGTCGTCCTTCACACCGCGCCATTGCATGCAGAAGTGGTCGGCCTGAACGACGACGGCAAGCCCGTCTGGCTGAACCCGTTTCTGCAACTCGTTGGCGAGTTGGACAACTGCTTCCTCCTGGATCTGGGGCCGGCTCATGATCCACTCAACGATCCGGGCGTACTTCGACAGCCCAATGAGGTTCGAGTGTTCGTTCGGTAAGACGCCGATCCAGGCGCGCCCGATGATGGGACAAAGGTGGTGCGAGCATGCGCTACGCACCCTGATCGGTCCAACAATCATCAATTCGTTCAGCCGCGAAGCGTTTGGAAACTCCGTTACCGGCAGCATGGGCTGATAGCGGCCGCGGAAGATTTCATCGACGTACATCTTGGCCATGCGCCGTGCCGTGCCCTGGGTGTTGTGGTCGCCCTGGGTATCGATCACCAGCGCGGTGAGCACGCCCTCAATGCGCCTTTGAACCTCGGCCTTGATTTCATCCAACTCGCCATCGCGCAGGTAAGCCGCAATATTGTCGTTCGCATGAAATCGCCCGCCCGCGGCAACGGCGCGGTAGCGTACCCGCTCATGCGCAGGTAGGCGGGTCAATTCGGACTCAGTCAGTCTGGGCCTAATCGAGGCTGGGGCGCAGGAGGTAGATTTTTCAGCCATGTTGAGCATCGCAATAGGGTTGCCCATTCTGCGCGGAATACGCCAACCGATCTGGCGCATGGGCGTGCTGCCTGATGCAGGCCGCTGCCACTTGGCTATCGCCTGCGCACCACGCGGAGGCGTCGCGTGTTCTCAAGCGTGCTCGAGATCGCTATCGCTTCAGCAGCCGGGCCTAGACTGGCGGCATGTCCGTCACCAGCGTTGCCAAGCTGTCTTGCCCGTTGAGCGATTTGCTTCGGGCTGCCGCAACAGTGGTCATGCTGGTGCGCCAAGGTCAGTCGTTGAGTGCGGCCATTGCGCAGGTGCCGGGGCCCTTGCGGGCTGGCACGCAGGCGCTCAGTTTTACGACAATGCGGCACCTGGGTGGTGCCACCCACGTGTGCAAGGCACTGGCCAGCCGCCGCCCAGCGCCGGAGATCGACGCGCTGCTGGTGGTGGCCCTGGCATTGATGTGGCCACAGGCGCGCCAACCTTATCCGCCTCACACGGTGGTCGATCAAGCGGTGTCGGCAGCTCGGGCTTTGCAGCCACGATCCGCTGCGTTCGTCAACGCCGTATTGCGTCGTTTCTTGAGAGAGTCCGTCGCCCTCATTGCTGGCGCGCAGCGCGACCCTCAGGCCCGCTACAACCATGCTGAGTGGTGGATCGCGCAACTGCGCGCTGACTGGCCCGCGCAATGGGAGCACCTGCTGCTGGCTGCGAATCAGCACCCCCCAATGACCCTTCGCGTCAATGCTCGTCACCTTTCTGGCAGCGCCTACCTGAGTCAGCTAGAGGCGGCGCGGATGGCCGCGGAAGTCTTGCCAGGCCAGCCCTGGGGCGGCCAGGCAGTGGTGCTGGCAAAACCGTGCCCGGTCGACCAACTCCCGGGGTTCGCGCAGGGCGTTGTCTCGGTCCAAGACGGCAGCGCGCAACGCGCGGCGAGGCTGCTGCTCGGCGCCGGCGGCTTGCCATCCGGTGCACGAGTGCTTGACGCCTGCGCGGCCCCGGGCGGCAAGGCCGCGCATCTGCTTGAGCTGGCGCATTTGTCGCTTTGGTGTCTGGATCGCGACGCCCCGCGCCTGGCGAAGGTGGAGCAGACCCTATCGCGCTTAGGGCTGGCCGCACATTTGGTGGCCGCTGACGCGCGTGAGCCAACGACTTGGTGGGACGGGCAGCCGTTTGACGCCATCTTGTTGGATGCGCCGTGCACGGCCTCTGGCATCGTGCGGCGCCACCCTGACATCCGTTGGTTGCGCCGCGCCTCCGACCTGCCTGCGCTGGCGCGCGAGCAAGCGCAGTTGCTAGACGCCCTGTGGCCGCTGCTCAAACCGGGTGGCCGGCTGCTGTACGCCACGTGCTCAATCTTCAAGCGCGAGGGTGTCGAGCAGATCGACGCATTTTTGCAACGCCATTCAGGCTCCAGAGGCTGGCTGGACGCCGCGGCACCGGGGCACCTGCTGCCACTGGCCGACAATTGCCAGGCCGGCAGCCCGCAGCTTGAGCCCGCCGTGCACGACGGTTTCTTCTACGCCCTCATCCACAAGCCCTGACGGTTATCGCCACTGTGAAGCGCCCTGTTCCGGTCCGCCGACGCAAGCTGTTGGGCCTGGCGCTTGGTATGTGGCTTGCGCTGCTCGTCCCCGCGCGAGCGCTGTCTCAGGGCGTTGAACTGGCCAGCCTCGATTTGCGCCGTGACGAGGGTGTGCTGACCGTCAGTTTTGACGCCCGGCTGACCCTGCCGCGCGCCGTGGAAAGTGCCCTGCAACACGGCGTGCCGCTTTACTTCGTGGCCGAAGCCACGCTGTACCGCAACCGTTGGTATTGGCGTGACGAGCGCCTGGCCCGCGTCACCCGCTCCTGGCGCGTGGCCTTTCAGCCCCTGACCACGACCTGGCGCGTCAGCCTGGGTGGGTTCAGCCAAACGCATGCCACCTTGCCCGAAGCGCTGGCCGTGATCACCCGGGCCACCCGCTGGCGGCTGGCCGAATTGGGCTCACTCGACTCGGAGTCCCGGCACTACGTCGAGTTCAGCTACCGGCTGGACAGCACTCAACTGCCCAGCCCCATGCAGATCGGCCTGGGTGGCCAGAGCGACTGGCAGCTCGGCATCGAGCGCACGCTGCGCCTGGACCCGCCATGACCCCACCCGGCGCGGGCACTGCCGCCGCCGCAGGCTGTGCCGGGCGACTTTCATGACCAAGCCAACCCGCTGGGCCTGGGCGATCTCGTTTTTGGCTGCCACCGGTGCAGCCTTGGTGTTGGCCTTTGTGATTTCACTCACCACCCAGGCTTATGGCTTCGAGGAACGCCATTTCGTCTGGCTGTTCTGGGTCAATGTTGCGGCCGCAGCCCTGCTGCTGGTGGTGGTGGGCGCCGCGTCCATTCGCCTGTTTGTGCGTATGCGGCGCGGCAAGTTCGGCAGCCGGCTGTTGGCCAAACTGGCCGGCATCTTTGCGTTGGTGGGGCTGGTGCCTGGGCTGCTCATCTACACCGTGTCGTACCAGTTCGTCTCGCGCAGCATCGAAGCCTGGTTCGACGTCAAGGTGGCCAGTGCGCTCGACGCCGGCCTGGCCCTGGGCAAGGGCACGCTGGAACAGTCACTGAGTGAATTGTCGGCGCGCACGCGGCTGGCCGCGCAGCGCCTGAGCGAAGCTGACGAAGGGCCCAGTGCGTTGGCGCTGGAGCGCGTGCGTCAGCAGCTCGACCTGCAAGCGCTGGTGCTGCTGGGCCCGAGCGGCCAGCCCCTGCTCAGCGCCAGCACGGGCGCTGAGTCACCCGATCGGCCGTCGGCCGCTCTGTGGCAAGGCCGCGGTGCACGGGTGGCGGTGGTCTTGGAAGGGCTTGATGATGAAGGCGCGCCAACCATCGTACGCGCGGCCCCACGGGTGCGCGCGCTGACCCTGCTGCCCAGCCGCACGCTGGCCTTGGCTGGCGCCGACGACCGCTATTTGCTGGCCGTGCAGCCCATCGCCGCCAGCATGGCCGCCAATGCCCTGGCGGTGCAGTCGGCCTACAGCGAATACCAGCGGCGCGCCCTGGCGCGCGACAGCCTGCGCCGCATGTACCTGGGCACGCTGACCCTGGCCCTGGTGCTGGCCGTGTTCGGTGCCGTGTTGCTGGCGGCCTTGCTGGGCAACCAGCTCGTGCGCCCGCTGCTGGTGTTGGCCGATGGCGTGCGCGACGTAGCGGCGGGGGACCTGAGCGCCAAACCCGTGTTCGCTTCGCGCGACGAGCTTGGCGGCCTGACCCGCTCGTTCGCCGACATGACCGAACAACTCGCCCAGGCACGCGAAGATGTGCAGCGCGGCGTGGCGCAACTTGAAGGTGCTCGCACCGGTTTGCAGACCATCCTGGACAACCTCACCGCCGGCGTCATCGTGTTTGACCGGCACGGCCACATCGACACCGTCAACCCCGGCGCCACGCGCATCCTGCGTCTGCCGATGTCGGCCTACCGCGGCCGGCGGCTCGATGAAGTGCCCGAACTCGGTGCCTTCGCGCACAGCGTGTGGCAGCGCTTTGAGATGCATGCCGTCAGCCCCGAGGCCGCCGAGCGCGACCTGTGGCAAGACGCCTTCGAGCTGCGCATCAACAACCAGCACTCCCTCACGCTGCTGGTGCGCGGCGCCGCCCTGCCCAACGACGCAAGGTTGATGGTGTTCGACGACATCACTGAAGTCGTCTCGGCGCAGCGCGCTGCCGCTTGGGCCGAGGTCGCCCGGCGCTTGGCTCACGAAATCAAGAACCCGCTCACGCCGATCCAGCTTTCCGCCGAGCGCTTGCGCCAAAAACTCCAACCGCGCCTGGAAGGCGCAGAGCAGGCGCTGCTGATCAAATCGGTGGAAACCATCGTCAACCAGGTGCAGGCGATGAAGCAACTGGTGAACGAGTTTCGCGACTATGCGCGCCTGCCCGCGGCGCGGCTGGAACCCCTTGATCTGAATGCCTTGGTGAGCGAAGTGGTGGCGCTGTATGGCCAGGCCCATGAGCAAGGGCACCTGGCGGTGGAATACGAAGTGGGGCTGCCAAGAATCATGGGCGATGCATCTCAGTTGCGCCAGGTGATCCACAACCTGGTGCAAAACGCGCTCGATGCCGTGGCGGCGCGGCCCAACGGGTTGGTACAAGTCACCACCCACAGCGCGCGTGGCGAGCAAGGTGAGTTGCGCGCCGTGCGCCTCAGCGTGGCCGACAATGGCCCCGGCTTTGCCGACCAAGTGCTGGCGCGAGCCTTCGAACCCTACGTCACCACCAAGGCCAAGGGCACCGGTCTGGGGCTGGCGGTGGTGAAGAAAATTGCCGATGAGCACCGGGCCCAGGTTCGTGTGACCAATCGGCCCGCGCGAGAAGACGGCAACGGCGGCCCGGCAGGCGCGCGAGTTTCGATATCATTTTCCCTCTTCACCACGGCTGGCCAAGACAGCGGCACCGGGGAAGCAACGCAGGTGCAGTAAAGCGCTCATGGCAATCATATTGGTGGTGGACGACGAGTTGGGCATCCGTGGCCTGTTGTCCGACATCCTCGGCGACGAAGGCCACACCGTTGAACTGGCGGAAGACGCCGCCCAGGCCCGCGCCTATCGTGAGCGTGCGCGCCCGGATCTCGTCTTGCTGGACATCTGGATGCCCGATGTGGACGGCATCACCTTGCTCAAAGAGTGGGGCGCGATGGGCATGTTGGGCATGCCGGTGATCATGATGAGTGGGCACGGCACCATCGACACGGCGGTCGAAGCCACCCGGCACGGCGCGGTGGCCTTTCTTGAAAAACCGATCACGCTGCAAAAGCTGTTGCGTGCCGTTGAGCAGGCCTTGCTCAAACCCGGTGCGCGCCTGCCGGCGCCAGGGCCGGCGCGCAGCGACGGCTTCCACGCCCCCGATGTCCACGCGTCGGCAATCGTGCCGGCATTGACTGTCGTCCCGGTCACCGGTCCGCAGGCCGAGCAGATGTTCGGGCTTGACCGGCCGCTACGCGAAGCCCGCGACGCGTTCGAGAAAAGTTACTTCGAATTCCACCTGGCACGCGAAGGCGGCTCCATGACGCGCGTGGCCGACAAGACCGGCCTGGAACGCACCCACCTTTACCGCAAGCTCAAGCAGCTCGGCGTGGACCTGTCGCGCAACAAGCGCGGCGCCTGATGCGCTTTGGCCGCTCAAGCCGCGCCCCTATAATGCGAGGCTGCCCGGCCTGGTAGCTCAGTTGGTAGAGCAGCGGATTGAAAATCCGCGTGTCGGTGGTTCGATTCCGCCCCAGGCCACCAAGATTCATCGCCCAGCCCTTATCGCCTGGGCGTTTTTATTGGTGCCTGCGAATTCGCCCTCAGCGCCCCAAGCGCGTCAGCCGGTCGTTCAGAAATCGTGCCATCTCTGGGGTCAGGTTGGTGGCGTCACTCGCGCGGCGGTAGGCTTCAGCGGCATCAGCTGGTTTGCCTACGCCTTCCAATGCCACGCCCACGCCGACCAGCCAACTTGTGTTCGCGGGCTCAGAGCGCAGCGCCACAAGGTAGTGCTTCACGGCGTCGTCGTAGCGCTCGGCACGCAACAACAAGGCCGCCAGGAACGCACGCGTCTGGGGTTCCTCACGGGTGGCAGCGCGGCCTGCTTCCATGGCCTGGATGGCGCCCTTGATGTCGCCGCTGTCAGCTTTCAATCGAGCCAGCGCCAAACTGAAATCAGGCTGCTCGGGCAGCAGCCGTTGGCCTTCTGCCAGCAATGCACGGGCGGCCTCTGCTTGATGCGTGTCCATCAGCAGCTGGGCCAGCATTTGGCGCGCGGGCACGTTCTGCGGGTCGGCCGCCAAGATGCGCTGCAGCGGCGCCTTGGCTTCTTCCTGGCGCCCTTGTTGGTCCAGCGCTACCGCCTCGGCCAGCCAATTCGCGGTTTGCTGCCCGGCACTGTAGGTCTTGCCCGCGGCAGGCTTGGCGATGATGGCGTTGGGTTTGGCGGGTGGGGGCACCGGGCTGGCAGGCTTGTCAGCCGCACTTGCTGCGCTGGCCGGCGCCGGCGCGCGCGGCGCGGCCTGTGCCACCAAGCGAGCTG
This sequence comes from Burkholderiales bacterium, assembly GCA_043766725.1. Taxonomy (GTDB): domain Bacteria; phylum Pseudomonadota; class Gammaproteobacteria; order Burkholderiales; family Burkholderiaceae_C; genus Rubrivivax. The sequence continues at coordinate 7,214 of JAYUHT010000442.1, forward strand.
CGGTGGCTGCCTCGGGCCGCATGGCTTGTGCAGCCGGCTTTGGCGCAGGCAGCGCTGCTGGCAAGGTGAGCGCCGCTGCCGGTGGTGGGGCAGCCGCCGGCGTGGGCACGGCAGCTAGCGCCGGCACGGCAGCACTGGCTGCCGGCACTGTGGGCACGACAGGCGCCGCAACCTTGATGGCTGCCACAGGTGCAACGGCTGCGGCCACAGGAGCCGCGGGTTTTGCTGGCAGCGCCACGCGAGCGGCCGTTGCGGCGGCGTCGCGCTGTTGCAGCCACCACGCCCCGGCCAGCACCACCACCAGCACACCGATCAGGATCACCGCGTTGCGGCCAAGCTTCCAGCGCGACTCAGACTTGACGGACCGGATCGCACCGCCGCCCAGCGCCTCACCGCCCGCGCGTCCGTTGCGCGCATCCAGGTCTTGCAACATTTTGTTGATGATGCTCATACGCTTCTCGTCGCTGCCAAGTCGTGCTGGCGCGGCACGGTCGATTGAAATTCCTGCGTCGCTCTCGCAGCGCTGCACGCAAGGCGGTTGATCGCCTTCATGTCAACCGCACCAGGCCAATCGCCAGCAGGCCCATGCCCAACAGCGCCAGGCCGGCCAGGAAGGCCAGCCGCGCGGGCAGGTGCAGCGAAGCGGTGTCACCCACGGCGTCCAACATCTCGCGCAGCCCCACCGACGCTTTGCCGCGGCCAAATGATCCCATCAGCGCCTTGTGGGCCACGATGTTCACCAGCCTGGGGTAGCCCCGCGTGCACCAGCGCAGCAGCCAGACGGCCGCGCGTGAGAACACGCGCACGCCGTCATAGCCGGCCACGGACAAGCGGTGATCAAGGTAGCGTGCCAGCTCGGGCCCGGTCAAAGGCCCGAGCCGATAGGCAAACGTGATGCGCTGCTTGAGCTGGCGGATCGATGCGTGATTGAGCTTGGTGTCCAGCTCGGGCTGGCCAAAGATCACCACCTGCACCAGCTTGCGCTTTTCGGTTTCAAGGTTGGTCAACAAGCGCAGCGCTTCCAAGGTTTCAATCGGCATGGCTTGCGCTTCGTCCAAGCACACCAGCACACGCTTGCCTTCATGCGCCAGCACCAGCAGGCGTTGGTTCAAAGCCTTGAGCAACAGATGCTGTTGCAGCGTTTCAGTGGCCGCGCCCAACGCCGTGGTGTCGGCACCCAGGTCTTCGGCCAGTTCGAGCAGCAGGCCCTGTGGGCTGAGCAAGGGGTTGGGAATGAAGGCGGTTTGGTACTCCGCGCCCAAGCTGCGCAAGAGCTGGCGGCAAAGCAGGGTCTTGCCTGTGCCCACCTCGCCCGTGATCTTGATGAAGCCCTCGCCGGTGCGCGTGGCCACCAGCAAGGTGTTCAAGGCTTGTTGCGACGCACCAGACGAAAAGAAGTAGCTCGTGTCCGGCGTGATGCCGAATGGAAACTCCTTCAACTTGAAGTGGCGCAAGTACATGCCTGGCCTCAATGCCCAGCCGCCCGGGCTTGGTAGGCCGGGCAGGTACAAGCAAACGCCGCGCAACCGGCTTCACCGGGCGGCTGGCGTTGCCCCCTTGGGGGGGCGCGCGAAGCGCGTAGGGGGTGTTTCACTTCAGTCCGGCTTCGCCGCCGCAGCGGGCTCGCGCATGTTCTGAATGCGCTTGCCGGTGGCAGCAATGTCGTCGGCCCACTCAGAGTCCATCTTCACCACGGTGGGTTTGATCAGGATCACCAGCTCGCGCTTGCTCGTGGCCTGCTCGCCCTTGCGGAACAGCGCGCCGGCCACGGGCGCGCTGCCCAAGCCCGGAATGGCCGAGCGGCCGTTGCTGCTGCTCTCGGTCATCAGGCCGCCAATCACCACCATCATGCCGTCGGCCGTTTTCACCACGCTGTCGGTTTCATTCACGCTGTTCACGGCCAGCGGCACGGTGTTCGAGCCAGCCTGCGTAGAAGACGCCTTTTCCTTTTCGGTGATGGTGTTCACCAGCGTGTGCACATGCAAGGTGACGCGATCCCGGTCGTCGATCTGCGGCGTCACGTCCAGTGAAATGCCGGCGAAGAAGGGCTGGTAGGTCACGGTCGGCGGAATCGCCACCGCGGCCGCGGCAGACAGCGTGGTCGAGCCCGCCGTGATGTTGGTGATGAACGGCTCTTCGGTGCCCACCTTGATCACCGCTTGCTGGTTGTTCAGCGTGGCAATGCGCGGGCTGGACAGCACATGCACGTCACCCTGTGTTTCCAGGAAGCTGATGAGTGCGGCGAACTGCGAGCCTTGAATCGCCAGGCCCAGGCCGGCCGAAAACGCAGTTCGCGCGGTGCCGGCTGCCAACTGGCCGCCCAGCAAATCGGCCAGGCTGGCACCGGTCACCACCTGGCCGGCCCGGGTGGTGCCGGGCGCGCCGATCAGGCTCGTGTCCGCACCCAGCCCGGCGCGCAGCAGCCCCTGGCGAAAGGCTGACCAGTTGATGCCCTGCTGCGAGTCTTTGTTGAGCTGCACATCGATCACCTTGGCTTCGATGATGACCTGGCGTTCCACATTCACCTGCATCGCGCGCAGCAGCTTTTCCACCGCGCGCAGCTCCTTTGGCATGCCGCGCACCAGCACCATGCCGCTCATCTGGTTCACGTTCACGGCGCGGCCTTCGGAGCAGCCTTCCACGCCACGCAGGCGCTCGCCCAATTGCGAGTCGCCCACGAATGAAACATCGGCGCGGCTTGAACTGCTGCCAGACTGAGCGCTGCGCGCCGCACTGGCCGTCATCCTGGGAATCTGGCAACCCAGCATGGTGCGCAGCGAATCTTCAACCTCGCCCCAGAAGTCAGACTTCGAACTGGTGCTCAAGGCGCTGGCCAGGCTGGAGCCGTAGCTCGACCCGCCGCCACCGCCACCGCCACCGCCTGCCGCGTTGCCACCGCCGCCGCCCCCGCCACCGGCCGCGTTACCACCTCCGCCGCCACCACCGCCACCGCTGGTGGCGGCGCCCGCGATCACCTGCAAGTCGCTCACCCCTCGGCGCTGGCCCAAGGTGTAGTTCACCTGGAAGAAGCGCGTCTGCATTTCGGGCGGCTCCACGAA
>JAYUHT010000443.1:0-3886 GCA_043766725.1 Burkholderiales bacterium
AACATGGGGAAGGCCGAGAACAGCGCCAGCATCACCGTGAGCAACGGCACCATGGCGATCAAGGTGGTGAAGGTCAGGCTGCCGGCGGTGATGCCCAGGCGGTCTTCGCGAAAGCGCAGGCGCAGCGTGCGCAAGGTTTCGAACCAGGGCCAGTCGCGCAGCGTTTGCAGCAGCTCTTCGCCGCGCGCGCGCCACAGTTCGGTGTTGATCATGGGCTTGGTCACGCTGGCTATGATGCCGCATGAGTTCAACCACGAATCTCGATCGCCCCACGCTCCCAGGCCAGTTCGCCCTGGCCACCCTGGTGGTGCTGGTGCTGCTCGGTCTGGCCTGGGAGCTGTGGCTGGCGCCCACCGGGCGCGGCACGCTGGCCGTGAAGGTGCTGCCCCTGCTGCTGGGCCTGCCCGGCCTGGTGAAGCAGCGGTTATATACGTTTCGCTGGCTGAGCCTGGCGGTGTGGTTGTACGTCGCCGAAGGCGCGGTGCGAGGCTTTGGCGACGCGGGCCTGTCGGCCCGGCTGGCACAGGCCGAGGTGGCGCTGGCGCTGGCGCTGTTCGTGGCCTGCGCCTGGCACATTCGCCTGGTGCTGTTCAAGGCCCGAGCATGAGCGGTCTGATCGAGCGCTTGCGTGCCGCCGTGGGTGACGACCAGGTGCTGACTGGCGGCGACCTGGCCGCGTTCGAACAGGATTGGCGCAAACGCTACCGTGGCCGTGCTTTGGCCGTGGTGCGGCCGGGCAGCACGGCCGAAGTGGTGGCGGTGATGCAGGCCTGCACCGCGCACGGCGTCGCGGTGGTGGCGCAAGGCGGCAACACCGGCCTGGTGGGCGGCAGCGTGCCCGATGCCAGCGGGAGCCAGGTGCTGCTGAGCCTGCAACGTCTGAGCCGCATTCGCAGCCTCGACGGCGCCAACCTCAGCCTGGTGGCCGAGGCCGGTTGCGTGCTGCAAACGGTGCAAGGCGCCGCTGAAGCCGCCGGTTATCTGTTCCCGCTGAGCCTGGCCGCCGAGGGCACATGCACCATCGGCGGCAACCTGGCCACCAACGCCGGCGGAACGGCCGTGCTGCGCTACGGCAATGCGCGTGAGCTGTGCCTGGGGCTGGAGGTGGTGCTGGCCGACGGGCGCGTGTTGAATGCCCTGGGCGGGCTGCGCAAAGACAACACCGGCTACGACTTGCGCAACTTGTTCATCGGCAGTGAAGGCACGCTGGGCATCATCACCGCGGCCACATTGAAGCTCAGCCCGCAGCCGGCGGCCACCACCACCGCGCTGGCCGCCCTGCCCACGCTAGAAAGTTGCGTGGAACTGCTGGCGTTGGCGCAGCGCCGCTTGGGGCCGGCGCTCACCGGCTTTGAGGTGATGAACACCTTTTCGTTGCAATTGGTGGCCCGGCATTTTCCTGCCTTGGCTCAACCGTTAGCGGGTGCCGCCTGGACTGTGCTGCTGGAGCAAAGCGACGCTGAAAGCACCGAGCATGCGCGCGCCGCGCTTGAAGGTTTGTTGGCGCAAGCGCTGGAGCAAGGCGTGGTGCTTGACGCCGTGGTGGCCGAAAGCATTGCCCAGGCGCGCGCGCTGTGGCATTTGCGCGAGTCGATTCCGCTGGCGCAAAGCCTGGACGGCCAGAACATCAAGCACGACATCGCCTTGCCGGTGTCGGCCGTGCCGGCCTTCGTGGCGGAGACCGATGCGCTGCTGCGCCAGGCCATTGCCGGCGTGCGGCTGGTCAACTTCGGCCACCTGGGCGACGGCAACCTGCACTACAACGTGCAAGCCCCGGAAGGCGCCGATGGCACGGCGTTCCTGGCCGCGCACGAGGAAGCCACGCATGAACTGGTGTTTGATGCCGTGCGCCGCCATGGCGGTTCGTTCTCGGCCGAACACGGTATTGGCGCGATGAAAGTGGGCCATCTTGAGCGGCGCAAAGACCCAGTGGCCCTGGCCTTGATGCGCAGCATCAAAACGGCGCTGGACCCTAACAACCTGCTCAACCCGGGGCGGGTGCTGCGCGCCTAGACAGGCTCACTGCACCGGCCCGTCCATCCCCTTGGGCAGCGGCAGCGACATCACGCTGATGCCTTCTTCCTGCAAGGCCTGGCGTTGCTCGCGCGTGGCCTGGCCGCGGATCCCGTGGGCATCAACCTCGCCGTAGTGAATGCGGCGCGCTTCTTCGGCAAACCGTTCGCCGACATCAACCGTGTTTTCAAGCACATGGCGCACGGCTTGCAGCCATTGCGCCTGCAGCTCGCCGCCTTCCGGCTTGGGTGGCGCCGGTGGCGTTGGCACGGGTTCGCGCGCGCCTGAAAGATTGAGCCGCGGCGCGCTGGGCAGGCGGCTGATGATGCGGTCGGCGCACAGCGGGCATTCGATCATGCCGCTGCCGTTTTGCTGCAGAAAGTCGTCTTCAGACGCGAACCAGCCTTCGAAGCCGTGGCCGTTGTGGCAGCGAAGGTTCAGCACTTTCATCAGACTTCGTCCATCTGGCGCCAGGCCAGCGGCCAGGCGCCGGCGCGCCAGCGTTGCAACCACAGCAGGCCGATCAGCGTCTTGGCATCGGTGACTTCGCCGCGGCCGGCGGCGGCGTCGAGCTCAGCCTCACTCATTGAGACCAGCTCGATGAACTCGCCGTCATCAAGCTGCTGCGGCCCGGTATTCAGGCCGCGTGCAAACCAGATCTCGATGTGCTCGGTGCTGTAGGCGCAGGCGTTGTGCAGCGTGCCGGCGTGCGCCCATTCACCGCCATTGGCGCCGGTTTCTTCCAGCAGCTCACGCCGGCCGCAGCGCAGCGTGTCTTCGCCCGGATCGATCTTGCCGGCCGGGAATTCAAGCAAGACGCGGCCAATGGGGTAGCGGAACTGGCGTATCAGCAACAGCCGCCCATCAGCCAGCAGCGGCACCACCACCACCGCGCCGGGGTGCAGCACATATTCGCGCGTGGCCGTCTTGCCGCTGGGCAGGCGCACATCGTCGCGGCGCACGGTGAGGAAGTTGCCCTCGCTCAGCACCACGCCGCCGAGGCCATGCTCGGTGAGATGCTCGTCAGCCATGGACTGAAGCTCTCAACTGGCCAGCGTCTTGACGATGGCGTCGCGGCACATGTCCATCAACGCACCGGGAAGCATGCCCAACGCCAGCACAGCGATGCCATTCAATGCCAGAAGCGCACTCACGCCATTGCTGCGCGTGATGGGCGCCTCACTCGTTGGCGCGTCGAAATACATCACCTTCACCACCCGCAGGTAGTAGTAGGCGGCGACCAGCGACAGCATCACGGCGGCCACGGCCAGCCAGATGTAGCCCACATGGTTGGTGGCGATCATGGCCTGCAATATCGCCAGCTTGGCATAGAAGCCCACCAGCGGCGGCACGCCGGCCAACGAGAACATGAACAGCGTCATCACACCGGCCAGCCAGGGCGCGCGGCGGGCGAGGCCGGCCAGGTCAGTGATTTCTTCGCTTTCGAAGCCGCGGCGCGACAAGAACAGGATCAGCCCGAAAGTGCCCAAGGTGGTGAGCACATAGGTGACCAGGTAGAACATGGCCGAGCTGTAGGCGTTGCCGGCGCCGGCGGCCTTGCCGTCAATGACGCCCACGCCCAGGCCCAGCAGCATGAAGCCCATTTGCGAGATGGTGGAATAGGCCAGCATGCGCTTCAGGTTGCTCTGCGCAATGGCCGCCAGGTTGCCCACCGCCAGCGAGCACATGGCCAGCACGAGCAGCATCTGCTGCCAGTCGAAGGCCAGTTCGAGCATGCCTTCGACCAGCAGCCGGATGGTGATGGCGAACGCCGCCAGCTTGGGCGCGCCGCCGATGAGCAAGGTGACGGCCGTGGGCGCGCCCTGGTAGACATCGGGCACCCACATGTGGAACGGCACGGCGCCGAGCTTGA
>JAYUHT010000444.1:0-3885 GCA_043766725.1 Burkholderiales bacterium
GAAGACTTGAACGTCGGCGCCGAGCGCCGCCTGGGCGAACAGGTGATGCGCGAGGTGCGCCGCGACCCCGACTACTTGGACGACCCGCAACTGCTTGAATACGTGCAGGGCTTGTGGCGCCCGTTGGTTCAGTCAGCGCGGCAACGCGGCGAGCTCACGCCGGAAGTCGACGCCCAGTTCGCCTGGGAAACCTTCTTGGTGCGCGACCGCAGCGTGAATGCCTTCGCGCTGCCCGGTGGCTTCGTGGGCGTGTACCTGGGCCTGGTGGCCATCACCGCCACGCGCGATGAACTGGCCTCGGTGCTGGCACACGAGCTGTCGCATGTCACGCAGCGCCACATCGCGCGCAGCATGGCCAGTTCGCAGCGCCAGAGCATGATCGGCCTGGCCGCGCTGCTGCTGGGCATCCTGGCCGCCAGCCGCAGCAGCAACCCCGACGCCGCGCAGGCCGCCATCGTCGGCGGTCAGGCCGTGGCCGCGCAAGGGCAGCTGAACTTCTCGCGCGACATGGAGCGCGAGGCCGACCGCATCGGCTATGGCGTGCTCACCGGCGCCGGCTTTGCCGGGGCCGGCATGGTCGGCATGTTCGACAAGATGGAAGCCGCCTACCGGCTCAACGACAGCGGCGCCTTCCCCTACCTGCGCAGCCACCCGTTAACGTCTGAGCGCGTGAGCGAAGCGCGCAGCCGGCTGGCCGCGGCGCAGCCACCGCGCCAGAGTGAGCTGTTACTGCACGGCCTGATGCGCGCGCGTGCCCGGGTCTTGATGGACGACAGCGTGCTGGCCCTGCGCCGGGTGCAAGAGCACCGCGCCGGCGCGGCCGGTGCCAGCCTGGCCGAGCGTGCGGCCGCCGGTTATGGCGCGGCACTGGCTTCGCTGAAGCTGCGCGACTGGGCCGCGGCCGACACCGCATTGGCCAGCACCCGCGAAGCCGTGCAGGCCAGCGGCGCGGCCGTGGACGCCAAGCTGGAGCGCGCGCTGAACCTGTTGCAAGCGCAAGGCCTCATCGAACGCGGCGCGCCGGCCGAGGCGCTCAAACTTCTGGCTGCACAGGTCAACTCGGCTACCGCGCAAGACGGCCGCGCCGCGCTGTTGTTGCACGCCCAGGCCGCCCTGGCATTGCCGCGCGTGCCATTGGCAGCGAGCGAATTGCGCCAGGCCACCGAAGCGCTGCAGGCCTGGGTCACCGAACACGCGAACGACGCCAGCGCGTGGGTCGCACTCGGCCAATGCGCGCAGGCGCTGGGCTTGCGGCTGCGCGCCGTGCGTGCCCAAGCTGAAGCGCAGGCCGCGTTGGGCGACATCAACGGCGCCATTGCGCGTTTGCGCAGCGGCCAAAGCCTGGCGCGCAGCGGAGCGGCCGGCGACTTCATCGAAGCCTCGGTGCTCGATGCCCGGCTGCGCCAACTTCAGGCGCAGCGTCTGGCGTTGCTGGCCGAAACGCGCGGCACCCGTGGGAACGGCCCACGCGGGCCCGACGGCGAAGACGGCAAGGCGCCGTAGACTGCGCGCGCGGCAAAGGGGGCCGCCCGCATGTCATCGCGCTTGCTTGACAACCTGAACCAACAACTCTCCCAAGCCCACGAGCAGGTGGCATGGGGCCGCATTCAGGCGCAGCGTGCGCTGTACTTTGCGCGCCATGGCCAACGCGAAGCCGCCACCGAACTGGTGGCCGCCGTGCGCCAGGAGTTCGCGGCCACGCCGCACGCCGAAGTCACGGCCTGGATCAGTCTGGCCGAGGCCTTGAACAAGTTTTACGCCAAGCCCGGCGCCGAAGGCATGGACCGCCTGCGCCGTGCCGAGGCCCTGGCCCGGGCCATTCAGCACCCCGTGCTGGTGCCACTGTGCGCGGCCTGGCTGGCGCACTTCGAGTTCAATGCCAACCGCATGGAAGCGATGGCGCTGCACGCCTCGCAAGCCCTGAGCCAGGCGCAGGGCGACCACCACGCCGCGCTGGCCCGCGTGAGCCTGGTGCTGGCCGACGCCTACCACCATGCCGGCCGCTTCGACCTGGCCAAGCCCTGGTATGCCCGCGTGCGTGAACACGCTCTGGCCGACGGAGATGACGCCATGATCAGTGCGATGCTGCATAACGTGGCGGCGCTTCGAGCAAACAACGCACGTCTTGACGATGCTTTCGGACTCGCTGTTCCTGCGGAGGTGTCCCGGGCGATGCTTGAAGCCGAGTCGACCAAGAACTATGACTTTGGAATTGGCACTTTGTCTTTGACAACATTGGTGCCATTGGTCAGGGCACAGCTTTTGACGATTCAAAGGAAGTTTGAGGAAGCGATCTCGTTGTTCGACGTAGTTCTCAACGACAGCCATCCGGAGGACTTAGAGCGACGCGATGCGTCACATCGAGCTGACAGAGCATGGTGCCTTTACTCGATAGGTCGTACGGCTGATTCGATTGCCGCTGTAGAGGACGCTACCGCAAGAATTCTCCCCGTCAGTGACGTTGATGACCTCGCCTGCACGCATGCGCGAATTGGAGCCGTATATCGTGGCACGCGCTCTGATGCCCTAGCCTTGCATCATGAGTCGCTTGCTCAACAGCATCTTGCGAGCCATGGGCACCATCAAAAGCAACTGTTGGCAAGTCTCTCCGAGCTAGTTCGGATGCATGGTGTGCGCTAACTGTCAGCGCTTGCTCTAAGCAACTCTATCGGCGAACAGGCGCTCCATCGCGACATCAATCACCATTCCGCACAAGCTGTACAGCAACGACCCGATAAGTGCGGCTGGGAAGCCTGTGACGCTGAAGCCGTTGAGCAACGATGCGGCCGCCCAGAACATCAGTGCGTTGATGACGAACAGGAACAAGCCCAAGGTGAGCAGCGTCACCGGCAAGGTCAACAACACCAGCAGCGGGCGCACCAGCGTGTTCAGCAGGCCCAACACCAGTGCGGCGATCAGCGCCGAACTGAAGCTGGCGACCGCCACCCCCGAGTACAGATGCGCCACCAACAACAGCGCCGCGGCCAACAACAACCAACGTGTGATGAGCTTCATGGCGCGCAGCATAGCGCGTGGGTGTTGCGTCGGGGAATGGCAACCGTTTCAAGCAAAAGCGCTTCCATGCCCCGGCCACACGCATTAACATCGCGCCCACGGGAAACCGAGAGAAATCCAGGGCAAACAAGCTTGGCCCGGCCCCGCTGAACCCCTATCCAACACTGACGGAGATCGACACATGGCAACTGCAAAGAAAGCTCCCGCAAAGAAGGCCGTGGCCAAGAAGGCACCAGCCAAGAAGGTAGTCGCAAAGAAGGCACCGGCTAAGCCTGTCGCCAAGAAAGCTGCCGCCCCCGCCAAGAAGCCCGCGGCCAAAAAGCGCGCGCCCAGTGCGGCGTTCATGAAGCCCATGACCCCTAGCTCGGCACTGGCCGCGGTGATCGGCGACAAGCCGCTGCCGCGCACCGAGGTCACGCGCAAGGTGTGGGAATACATCAAGAAGAACAGCCTGCAAGACAAGGCCAAGAAGACCATGATCAATGCCGACGCCAAGCTGAAGGAAATCTTCAAGAAGGCCCAGGTTTCGATGTTCGAAATGACCAAGCTGATCAGCGGCCATCTGAGCTGAATCGCAGCTCTCAATTGAATGGGCCGGCACTGCCGGCCCATTTTCTTTGCCGCGTCACTTCGCGCGTCAAGGCGCCGATGTCAGTCCAAACAAGCGCGCGCCGTTGGCCCAGGCAATGTTGCGCCCCGCCTCGGGTGGCAAGTCTCCCAGCCACTGGCGCGCTTCGCTCATCAAGCCTTCGTAGTACTGCCAGCGCGCATTGACCCAGGTGTCAGAGCCGATCATGAAGCGCGTGGAATGCTCGCTCAGCAGTGCCTTCCATTGCGCACTCAGGTGGCCGTTCTCGGTCAACCCCGGCC
>JAYUHT010000445.1:0-3880 GCA_043766725.1 Burkholderiales bacterium
AGGAAAACCGTCACGACGACGAAGGTCTTCAGGCCCATCCAGATCCAGCCCGGGATCCAGTTGAACAAGGCGCTGTCCACCGGCGGCAGCCAGCCACCCAGGAACATGATCACGGCCAGGGTCGACACCAGAATCATGTTCGCGTATTCCGCCAGGAAGAACATGGCGAATGACATGCCTGAATATTCGATCATGTGGCCGGCCACGATCTCTGATTCGCCTTCCACCACGTCGAACGGGTGGCGGTTGGTTTCGGCCAGGCCGGCGATGAAATAGACCATGAAGATCGGCAGCAGCGGCAGCCAGTTCCACGACAGGAAGTTCAGCCCCTTGCTGGCGAAGTAGCCCTTGTCTTGCACCAGCACGATCTCGGTCATGTTCATGCTGCCCGAGACCATGAGCACCACCACCAGCGCGAAGCCCATGGCGATTTCATAACTCACCATTTGAGCGGACGCGCGCAGCGCGCCCAGGAAGGCGTACTTCGAGTTCGAGGCCCAGCCGGCGATGATCACGCCGTACACCTCCAACGAGGTGATGGCCATCAGGAACAGCAGCCCGGCGTTGACATTGGCCAACGCCACTTCCGGCCCAAACGGCACCACCACCCACGCCACCAGGGCCGGCATGATGGTCATGACCGGGCCGAGGAAGAACAGCGGCTTGTTCGCGGCCGTGGGGCGGATGATCTCTTTGAAGATCAGTTTCACCGCATCGGCAATCGGCGTGAGCAGGCCGAACGGGCCGACGCGATTCGGGCCGGGGCGCAACTGGGTGAAGCCGATGCCCTTGCGTTCCCACAGCGTGAGGTAGGCCACGCAGCCCATCAGCGGCAGCAGCAGCGCCACGATCTTGACCAGGTTCCAGACCACGGCCCACAGGGTGCCGCCCAACAAGGCCACGCCCTGCTGGTTGACGACGTCGAACATGGCGTTCATGCCTTGTCCACCTGCAACGGGCCAAAGGCCGCACCCAAGGTAGACGTATCGACATGGCCAGCGGGCACACGCACGGTGTTGGCGGCCAGGCTAGCGTCAAGCCGAGCGGACAACACGGCGCTGGCGCCGCCTTGGCTGATGCGCACCTTGGCGCCCGGCTCCAAGCCCAACTGCGCCCACAGGGTAGCGGGCAACGACGCCACGGGCGCGCGCGCATCGGCCGTGGCTTGCAGCGCTTCAGCGCGGCGCACCAAGGCATCGGTGCTGTAGATCGGCACATCGGCGATGCGCTCCAGGGCGCTGCTGGCAGTGGGTGCGACCAGCGCCACATCTGGAACGTTGTTCAAGCGTGCGGCCAGCTGGTCTAACAGTTGGCTCACATCGGCCAGCGCTTCACGCCGCACTTCTTCTGCCGATTCTTGTTCAAAGCCCGCCAGACCGAGCAGGTTGCCCAGCACACGCAGCACCTTCCACGCCGGCCGCGTTTCGCCCAGCGGCGGCACCACGCCGGTGAATTCCTGCACCCGGCCTTCGGCGTTGACGAAACAACCCGCGGTTTCGGTGAAAGGGGCGATGGGCAGCAGCACGTCGGCGTTCTCAACCGCGGCGTCTTGAAACGCGGTGAAGGCCACGACCAGGCCGCTGCCCTGCAGCGCTGCGCGCGCAGCGGCGGGGTTGGCAGCGTCCAGCACCGGCTCCACATTCAGCAGCAGCAAGGCCTTCATGGGCTGGCTGAGCATCTGGCCGGCATGCAAACCGCCCTCGCCCGGCATGGCACGCACCCATTGCGCGCCCACCGAATTGGCGGCTTCGCCCAGATAGCCGACGCTGGCACCGGTGCTCTGGGCAATCCACTCGGCCAGTATCAGCAATTGCGATGCTTGCGGGTGCTGCGCGGCGGCGTTGCCCAACAACACGGCCTTGTGCTCGCCGTTCAACAACGACGCTGCAATGGCTTGCGCCGCACTGGTGGCCGTGCCTGGCACGGGGGCTTCGGCGCCACGCGCCTGTGCCACCGCCACGGCGACATCGGCCAGGGCTTGTTGCCACTCACTGGGCGCGGCGACCATGCGCTCGCCCATCGGCATCAACCAATCGTCATGCAAGGCATGCAGGCTGTGGATGCTGGCGCCCTTGCGTGCCGCCTGGCGCAGGCGCTGCGCGAACAGCGGGTGGTCTTTGCGCAGGAACGAGCCGATGACGAAGGCCGTGCTCAGGTGGGACAGACCCGCCACCGGCAAGCCCAGCCAACGCGCCTGGCCAGCGGGCGCGGTGTTGCTGAAGTCTGCGTGGCGCAGGCGATGGTCGATGTTCTCGCTGCCCAGGCCGCGCACCAGCTTTTGCAGCAAGTGCAACTCTTCCACGGTGCTGTGGGCGCTACCCAGAGCGCCAATGCTGCCGGCACCAAACTCGGCGCTGATGCGCTTCAAGCCGTCGGCCACATAGCCTAACGCCGTGTTCCAGCTTACTGCCTGCCATTGGCCGCCTTGCTTGAGCATCGGGCTGGTCAAACGCTGCGGGCTGTTTAACGATTCATATGAGAAGCGGTCGCGGTCAGCCAGCCAGCATTCGTTCACCGCTTCGTTTTCAAGCGGCAGCACGCGCAACACTTTGTTGCCCTTGGTCTGCACCACCAAGTTGGCGCCGGTTGAGTCATGCGGGCTCACGCTCTTGCGCCGCGCCAGTTCCCAGGTGCGGGCCTGGTAGCGGAAGGGCTTGCTGGTGAGCGCGCCCACGGGGCAAAGGTCGATCATGTTGCCCGACAGTTCCGAATCGATCGTGCCACCGGTCACCGTGGTGATCTCGGAATGCTCGCCGCGGTGGATCATGCCCAGTTCCATGACCCCGGCCATCTCTTGCCCGAAACGCACGCAGCGCGTGCAATGGATGCAGCGGGTCATCTCCTGCATCGAAATCAGCGGGCCCACGTTCTTCTGGAAGACCACGCGCTTTTCTTCGGCGTAGCGCGAAGCCGAGCCGCCGTAGCCCACGGCCAGGTCTTGCAACTGGCATTCACCGCCTTGGTCGCAAATGGGGCAATCGAGCGGGTGGTTGATGAGCAAAAACTCCATCACCGACTGCTGCGCCTTCAGGGCCTTGTCGCTCTTGGTGCGAACGATCATGCCCTGGGTGACCGGCGTGGCGCAGGCCGGCATGGGCTTGGGCGCCTTTTCAATGTCGACCAGGCACATGCGGCAATTGGCCGCGATGCTCAGCTTCTTGTGATAGCAGAAATGCGGCACGTACACGTCGGCCGCGTCGGCCGCGTGCATGACCATGCTGCCGGCGGCGACGCTGACCTTCTTGCCGTCGAGTTCGAGTTCGATCATGCGTGCACCTTGCTTGCGGCCACCATGCAGGACTTGTTCTCGATGTGGTGCACGAACTCGTTGCGGAAGTGCTTGAGCATGCCTTGCACCGGCATGGCCGCGGCGTCGCCCAAAGCGCAGATGGTGCGGCCCTTGATGTTGTCGGCCACGGAATCGAGCAGTGCCAAATCGCCCTCGCGACCTTGGCCATGTTCAATGCGGTTAACCATGCGCCACAGCCAACCCGTGCCTTCGCGGCAAGGCGTGCACTGGCCGCAGGACTCATGCTGATAGAAGTAGCTCAGGCGCAGCAGGCTCTTGACCATGCAGCGCGAATCGTCCATCACGATCACAGCACCGGAACCGAGCATCGAGCCGGCCTTGGCGATGGCGTCGTAGTCCATGGTGATGTCCATCATGGTCTTGGCCGGCAGCACGGGGGCGGAAGAGCCGCCCGGAATCACCGCCTTGAGCGTGCGCCCGCTGCGCACCCCGCCCGCCAGTTCCAGCAGCTTTGAAAACGGCGTGCCCAGCGGCACTTCAAAGTTACCCGGTTGGTTAACGTCACCCACCACCGAGAAAATCTTGGTGCCGCCGTTGTTGGGCTTGCCACATTCGAGGTAGGCCGAGCCG
>JAYUHT010000446.1:0-3879 GCA_043766725.1 Burkholderiales bacterium
GCTGTGCCATGCCAACGACCTTGAACAGCCGGAAGGTAGTCCAGTGAGCACGCACGGCCGCCCGCAGGGCGAATCCCTGAATGCGAAGCATGAAGGTACCCCAGTGAGCATCAACGTTTCACGTCAGCGACGCTTGAGGCTGAAGCTGGCCCTTGCGGCAGCCCTGCTGGTTTTGGGTGCCTGTGCCACGCCGCCGACCGAGGCCCCCCCGGCCCGCGACGTGAGCACGCTGTCTGACCAGTCCGAAGGCCAGCGCCGTGCGCACCTGCGCCTGGAATTGGCGAGCGGCTATTTCACCCGCGGCCAAACCGCCACGGCGCTCGACGAAGTGAAGGTGGCCCTGGTGGCCTGGCCCGAGTTCACCGAGGCTTACAACCTGCGTGGCCTGATCTACGCCAGCATGGGCGAAACCAACTTGGCCACCGAGAGCTTCAAGCGCGCGTTGCAACTCAAACCTGGCGACGCCGACACCTTGCACAACTACGCCTGGTTCCTGTGCCGGGAGAAGCGTTTTGCCCAGGCCGAGGCCATGTTCCTGGAGGCCCTGGCGCAGCCGCAGTACCGCGACACCACGCGCACCTTGCTGGCGCGCGGCGTGTGCCAGGCGCGCGACGGGCGCTGGGGTGATGCAGAACAAACGCTGACTCGCTCTTATGAACTCGACCCCGCCAACCCGGCCACGGCGGTAAATCTGACTGAGGTCTTGCTGCGCCGCGGGCAGTTCGAGCGGGCGCGCTTTTACATCAAGCGCGTGAACGATGTGCCCGATCAAGTCAACGCGCAGACCTTGTGGCTGGCAGCGCGCATCGAGCACAAGTTGGGTCAAGGCGAGCGAGCGCGTGAACTGGGCTCGATGCTGTCGCAGCGCTTTCCGCAGTCACCTGAAGCCATGCTGTTCGAGCGAGGCCAGTTTGATGAGCAATGACACGGACACCCAGCAGCGCAGCGCTGGCGCCATGCTGCGCATGGCGCGCGAAGCCAAGGGCTGGCACATCGGTGCGCTGGCATCAGCCTTGAAAGTCACGCCGGCCAAGCTGGAGGCGCTGGAAAGCGATCGTCTTGATGCCTTGCCCGACGCCACGTTCGCCCGTGCCTTGGCGCAGTCGGTGTGCCGCCAACTGAAGACCGATCCGGCGCCGGTGTTGGCCCTGATGCCGGCAGCCGCGTCCATGGGGCTGGGGGCCGGGCGCGACGGCATCAACACGCCGTTTCGCGAACACTCGCCGCAGCGCGACGGCAACGACACAAACTGGCTGCGCCACCCCATGTTGTGGGGCAGTGCCGTGCTGCTGGCCGCCGCGCTGGTGGTGTATGTGGTGCCGGTGTCGATGTGGGCGCAGTGGCTGGCCGTGTTGCGCCCGGATTCGGCGCCCGTGCCGGTGGTGGTGGTGCCGCCGCCGCCCATGGCGCCTGCGGCTTCTGCGCCTGGCGGGCTGTCCGGCCTGGCCAACGCGCTGCTTGGCGCTGGGTCAGCGCCCGCCGCGACGGCGGAGCTGCCGAAGAGGGGCGAGGCGCCGACACTCACCATGGCGCCCATCGCTTCAGCGCCCATGGTTGAGACGGTTTTTCCGGCGCAAGGGCCGGTGCAAGGCGTTTTGGGCGCGCCACCCATGAACGCTGCGCTGACCAGCGCGGTGGTGATCCGGGTCAACGAGGCGTCGTGGGTTGAAGTCAACGATGCACAGGGCAAGTCGTTGCTGTCGCGCCTCTTGCAACGCGGTGAAAGCGTGGGCTTGGACGGCAGCTTTCCGTTCAAGCTGAAGATCGGCAACGCCGCAGCCACGGAGCTGAGCTTCCGCGGCCAGCCGGTCGATTTGCGGGCCGTGACGCGCGACAACATCGCGCGCTTGGAGTTGCAATGAACCTGCTGCCCATACCACCGGCCCGCATTCCGGCGCGGCACAGCCTGCAAGCCCGCGTGGCCTGGGGCAGCCACGTCGTCACCGTGGGTGGCGACGCCCCGGTGCGCGTGCAATCCATGACCAACACCGACACGGTTGACGCAGTGGGCACGGCGATCCAGGTGAAGGAACTTGCGCAGGCCGGCTCGGAGCTGGTGCGTATCACCGTGAACACGCCTGAAGCCGCGCAGGCCGTGCCCTACATCCGCGAGCAGCTCGACCGCATGGGCATCAACGTGCCCTTGATCGGCGACTTCCATTACAACGGCCATCGCCTGCTCACTGACCACCCGGCCTGCGCCGCGGCCTTGAGCAAGTACCGCATCAACCCCGGCAACGTGGGCAAGGGTGACAAGCGCGACCGCCAGTTCGCGCTGATGATCGAAGCCGCCATGAAGCACGACAAGGCGGTACGCATCGGCGTGAACTGGGGCAGCCTTGATCAAGAATTGCTCGCCGCGCTGATGGACGACAACGCCAAACTTGCCGATCCAGCCGACGCGCAGCAGGTGATGTACCAAGCGCTGGTGCAGTCAGCGCTCAGCGCGGCCGCATATGCACGTGATTTGGGGCTGGCGGCCAGCCAGATCATCATCAGCTGCAAGGTCAGCGGCGTGAACGACCTGATCGCCGTTTACCGCGGCCTGGCCCGTCAATGCGACTACGCGCTGCACCTGGGCCTGACCGAGGCCGGCATGGGCACCAAGGGCACGGTCGCCTCAAGCGCAGCGTTGGCGGTGTTGCTGCAAGAGGGCATTGGCGACACGATTCGCGTCTCGCTCACGCCGCAGCCGGGTGAGGCGCGCACGCAAGAAGTTGTTATTGCCAATGAGATTCTGCAAGCCTTGGGGCTGCGCCGCTTCAACCCCAGCGTCACGGCGTGCCCCGGCTGCGGGCGCACCACCAGCGAGACCTTCCAGGTGCTGGCGCAGCGCATTGATGAGCATCTGCGCCGCATGATGCCGCAGTGGAAAGTGCGCTACCCGGGGGTTGAAAACCTGCGTGTCGCGGTCATGGGCTGCATCGTCAACGGCCCTGGCGAAAGCAAGCATGCCGACATCGGTATCAGCCTGCCCGGCACCGGCGAAGCGCCCGCCGCGCCGGTATTCATCGATGGCCAAAAAGCCATGACGCTGCGCGGCGAAGGCATCGCAGAAGAGTTCCACCAAATCGTCGAGAGCTACATCGAGCGCCGTTTCGGCGCCGCTGCAAACGCTGCCGTAAACGCTCCGGCTTGACCCCAAGCGGCCGCAAGCGCCGCCCAAGAAAACAGAACCTGCAATGAGCGAACGCATCCAGGCCGTGAAAGGCATGAACGACATCCTGCCGCCTGATTCGGCGCGCTGGGAGTGGTTCGAGCACGTGGTGCGCGAGCTGATGCACCGCTATGGCTACCTCAATGTGCGCACGCCTCTGGTCGAGCCCACCGCGCTGTTCGTGCGCGGCCTGGGCGAGGTGACCGACATCGTCGAGCGCGAGATGTACTCGTTCACCGACAGCATGAACGGTGACGCGCTCACGCTGCGCCCCGAAGGCACCGCCGGCGTGGTGCGCGCCATGATCGAGCACTCGCACCTGTATGACGGCGGCAAGCGCCTGTTCTACATCGGCCCCATGTTCCGCCATGAACGACCGCAGCGCGGCCGTTATCGCCAGTTCCATCAGGTCGGTGTGGAAGCACTGGGCCACGATGGCCCGGACGTTGACGCCGAGGTGATCTTGATGGCGCGCGCGCTGTGGCAAGACCTCGGCCTGGCCGACGTGCGGCTGGAACTGAACAGCCTGGGCCAGACGAGCGAACGCCTGGCCCACCGCGCCGCGCTGATCGCCTACCTGGAAAGACATCTCGATCAACTGGACGCTGACGCCACGCGCCGCCTGCACAGCAACCCGCTGCGCATCCTGGACACCAAGAACCCCGCCATGCAGGCGCTGGTGGAAGGCGCGCCGCAGTTGATGAGCTTCTTGGGCGAGGCGT